>NZ_JBMDKC010000099.1:0-20593 GCF_057809515.1 Bacillus sp. FG16 | reverse complement strand
CCCTTGCTCGTTTCCGTTATTTCCCTGTTGAGATCCTCTTCCGTTGTTCCCTTGCTGATTCCCATTATTTCCTTGTTGAGAATCTCTTCCATTGTTCCCTTGCTGATTCCCATTATTTCCTTGTTGAGGATCTCTTCCATTGTTCCCTTGCCCATTTCCATTATTCCCTTGTTGAGGCCCTCTTCCATTGTTCCCTTGCTCGTTTCCGTTATTTCCCTGTTGAGATCCTCTTCCGTTGTTCCCTTGCCCATTTCCATTATTCCCTTGTTGGGATCCTCTTCCGTTGTTCCCTTGCTGATTCCCATTATTTCCTTGTTGTGATTCTCTACTGTTATTCTCCTGTTGATTCCCTCTATTTTCTTGCTGTGATCCTCTTCCATTGTTTTCTTTTATTTGCTTCGATGGCTGTTCCTCTGTTTTCTTTTGTTCTTTCTGCTCTTGCTTTTCATATTTTTTTCGTCTACAGGAGATAAATCCATTGATGCATCAGGAGATGACTCCGGCTGTGATTGCACCTCTTCTTCATTTTCCACCGGATTAGGCGGCGTGGCAGGAGGAGTAAGCGATTTGTTTTTCTCATTCTCTTGCTTTATATAGACACCTGTGCCAATTCCAGCTTTTCTAGCATTCTCTCGTACTTGCATCGTGCTACTTTGATATTCAACTGTAATATGTTTTAACTCATATTCTTTCTTCAATTCTTTCATTGCCTTTTCTAACTGTTGTTCTAGCGCCTTGTCCTTTGCAACAGCTGTTAGCATAACTTGCTTATCATTCGTTAAATACTTATCCTCTTGGCTTTGCTGTATAATAGTACGTACTACTTCTTGCAATTGTTTATTTTCCCATTGCTTCAATTCTTTTAAAATACGCCTTCCATCATCATTACAAGCCTGCAAATCTATAACACGAAAATCCTTCGTTACGCTCACCTCTAAACTTGGATTTATATCAACTGAGACGTAAGCAAATACTTTTTCTTCTGGTTGGTTGTAGAAAAACAGCACTGCAAATAGAAAACAAGCAACAAGTATTGATGCAGGTTTTAAAAAGGAAGGGATCGAAAAATGCGATGCTTTTTGTTCTTGCTCATCAAATGAGATTTCCTCCCCAATCATGCAAGAATCCCCTTTTCTTTTACACGTAATAAACTCTCCATTTGGTGTTAAAACAACTACGCTATGCTTTTTTATATCCATCACAATTCCTTTATTCATCATGCTTTTCCCCTCTTATGTAATCCAGAATATATGTATAGTTGTTTGCAAAAATAATACACATTGCAATAATGTATTTTCTATGTCGTTCCAACGTTTTACGACTCACCCTAACACGCGGTTCAATATGTTTAAGCGGTAACTTTTTCTTTCGGAACAGCTCTTCCATCATTTCCTCTTCTTTTATAATAATTTTCACAATTTCTATTAAGTGCTCACGCGTATCACGATGCTTAGGAGATTCTTTAGCAAGCTCTGAGAATGTGATTTTAAACTCAGCTAGCACACTTTGAAAATGAAGAATTTCCTCCTTACGGTTACTATTTTCCATCTCTTTCATATACTCCGTAAGCGACACTTGCATTTCTAACATTTCCTCTTGCTCATCTTCTTTTAAAAAGACAAAGTTATGTTTAGACTCCTTACGTATATAGTCAATTACATCTCTTTTTATAAGAAGATCAGCAAACGCTAAAAAGGATTTTCCTTTTGTATAGGAATACTGTTCAATTGCTTCGTTAAACGCAAACAATCCAATGCTATATTCATCATCCTGTTCTGTAATATATCGGCGGCAGACAGATGAGATTGATTTTCTAATAAAAGGCTGATACTGTACGATAAATGCTTCTTTATCTTCTTCGTTGTTTTGTATGTTACATACGATATCTTCTATTTTCGGTTTTCTTAAGATCTTCATTACTAAACTCAACACTTGTAATCTCCCAGCCTCCTTCAAATAGCAAAATGGCCACTACACAAGTGACCATTTAACCAGATTTTCTTGGTACTTTTCTTCGGGCTTGTCTTCTTGCTGTTAGTTATATTTTTCGAGTCTAACTTTTCCCAACGTTTTCTTAATGATTTTCCTTTTCTCTCGGCACTAAAGTTAAGTTTATATTTTTATCTACTTTCTTATTTTCTACCGTTCGTTTTGCTTATTCTTTTTCTATTTTATCTGCAATCCTTGAATAACTCTTCTCTATATCATTGGTAATTTCATCCTTTTATTTTGGATACCCACTTAATCTAGTAATTTTATTAATGCTTCTATATTCTTTCCTAGTCATTTTTCTTCTATTTATTTTCTTCACTATACATATTCGGAGGAATACATAGTTTTATGGGGGTCAAAAAATATTTTTATAAAAAAATATATATTTATTTCAAAAATAAAAACCATCAATTTGAAAAAGGATAATCAAATTGATGGTTTTCTTATAATATCTATTAAATTAAGTTGGATTCTCATTATATCTAAAAAAGTACTAGCTATCCTCTGCCGATTTTCTCCATTTTTATCTTTCTTGGTTATCATAATATGTCTTATCTGCGTATTTTCTATCATTTCCTTTTAGATAAGCTAAAATTACTTTTGGATTTTTAAGTAAAGTCCAGTCTCCATATGTATCAAATCTTCTGCATGAAGTTATCATTCCATTTTTAATAGTACCGAATTTCTTATTATTTTTCTTTCCCCATTCTTTTAAACGTTTAGCGAAATCTGCATCTTCTGCCATAAGCATGTTTTCATTAAATCCGTTGATTGCCATAAAATCTTTTCTATAGCACCAAAAAATCCCTACAGATATAGCTCCGTACTTAAAAAGTAAAGGGATTATGATTAACATTGCGGAGAGAAATATTCCTAAAGATATTCTTTCAAACTTCCCATTCACCCCACCACCAATGTATGTACCTGAAGCTAAATATTTATCTACATTAGACAACATAGACTCTGTCATTATGGTATCAGCGTCTATAGTAACGATTATTTCTCCACTAGCTATTTTAGCCCCTGCATTTCGAATTTTAGATAAGTTTTTATCGTTATTTTTCAATGTAATACAATTATAAGATTTTGCTATTTCCTCTGTTTTATCTGTACAACGATTTAAAACAACTATAACTTCCGTTTGCTCTTTATATGCCTCTGATGCCTTTGCAATTGAATCTAAACATTTTCTAATGTACTTTTCTTCATTATGCGCAGGAATTATAATAGAAAACTTCACATCTTTTTTCAAATTAACTCCTGAAGATTCGTTTGTCTCAGTCATAATATTCCCCCCTATTTTATAAGGTAAATATCTACTATACATAAATTATATTAATATTTATTAGGTTATATTATAGAAACTGACGGTAAAGAGGCTCTTACTGTCGACGTTCAAAAGCAAGGCGTATAGCAAGCCCCGTTAAAACACTTGCCATAAGCCAACGCTGTACTCGTAGCCACGTCGGGCGTGTGCCAAACCATTTTGCAATTTTACTTGCTGTACATACAATTAGGAGGTTAACTATAAAGCTAACAGTGATTTGTGTAAGGCCCAAAACTGCACCTTGAAAAAGCAACGATCCCTTCTCTGGATCTTCAAATTGAGGTAGAAGTGATACATACAAAATAGCAATCTTTGGATTCAGAAGATTCGTCATGAGTCCCATCAGAAATAATTTCCTTGGTGGCTCATTAGAAATCGTACGAGGTTTCATAATAGATGTAGCACCAGGTTTTATTGAATTCCAGGCGAGCCAGAGCAAGTAAGCAGCACCTGCCCACTTTACTGCTTCATATACAGCGGGAACAGCAACGAATAGAACTGTAAGTCCAAACATAGTTGCGATTATATAGATTACAAATCCGAGCATGATGCCCAATAAAGAAATAAATCCCGCCATACGTCCCTGCGTAATGGAACGGGAAATGAGGTAAATCATATTAGGCCCAGGTGAACAGACCATGCTAAGCGAAACAATTGCAAAAGCTACCAAGGTACTCAAGCTGACCATAAACCTTCCCCCTTTATGTTACATAAAATTTCCTATTGTACATTTTATCATGATTGAGGAGAGAAAAGATTAATATAAATCGATGCAGCTAAGTAATATTATCGGATCGAATGTATTGTAATCACATACTTCTCATTCTCTTAAGTAAGGATCTAAGAGTACCCTATCCATAGAGCTACTAAAACCACTACAAATAAAGCAAAACAACATGTGATATTTCGAATCCATTTTTGTATATCACCAAAATACCTTTCTATAAATATAGCGTTGATAGTAAGCATAAGAAATAAAACAAAGAAAGGCAGCGAGGTATAGGTCCATTTTTATCTTCATGGCTGGAATTATACCCCTTACCAAACTTCTAAATAAAATGTATAGCTGAGTAGTTACCTTATTTTTCAAAAAAATTCTAATTATTTCTTTTTCACTTCTTCTACAAATTCCCATGTCTCTCCGTTATCTTTTGATTGATAAAGTGCACTACTATCGCCATTGTAGTCTCCATCTGCCCCTTGTCCAACTAACATATTAAAAACCCCATCTTTCTCATATGGCATACTAGGTGAATCAAAAGGACTTATTGTGGACTGTGTATGATCTAATTTCACTTCATGCGGCGGATATTCTACCTTTTTGAAAGATACTCCCCCATCATCTGTGCGATATAACTCTCCTTCATTACCAGAAGGCCTAATTGCTCCTAAAAACCCAAGTTTATCATTTATAAAAGTGATTCCTGATACACTACCAATCCCCCCATTAAATGGGTCTGGATTGATAACCTCCCATGTTTTCCCTTCATCACTAGTCTTGCTTAATGAATAAAAGGCGCTCCCTAATGCTTTATCTGTCATATTTAGTTTATAACCAACTTCTTTCGATAGGAAAAACTGTTCTTTTTCATTCTTTAAATCTTGTTGTTTCTTCTCTTTAAGCATATCTTCTTTTGGAGGCGTCTTTGATTTACTCCAACTTGCGTCACTTATTAAATTATATCTAGCAGGGACTAGCTCTTGCTCTTTTCCAGGGACAAATATAGATACAGTATATCCAATGATATCAGAAGCTGCTTTTTTAAGACTCTGCCCCTTACCATCCTCAGTAATATTAATAATTCCCTCTGTATTGGATCCCCAATTTCTTTTTCCATAATAAATCAACCCATACTTATTTTCATTCCATTTTCTAACCGTTTGCTTAACTGGAATCGCCTTAACCGTTTCAATTAAAGGTTCTACTAATTTATCATCATTATAATCAGGCTTTGCGTATCCGTCTCGTATTATAGTAATATCTTCTGACTTCTTCTTATTATAAGAGATTAAATAAGTTTCTTCTTTCCCATCATCATTTTTCCCATAAACAAATGTATCAAACGCTGTGATTGTTCCATCTGAATGAAATGTAAGATCAAAATCAGTTGCCATATACAATTTCTTTGGCAAAGGATATTTTTTATTTATATCTTCAAAAATACCTTCTACTCCAGACTTATATATATTATTATGTTTAAATTTAACTGACCTTTCATGTTTTAACTTTTCTATAAACCATGCCAATTTACCATTGTAATTTATTGCACTTTTATAAATCTGCATCCCATAAAATGATGTAATTGCAACAATAATGATAATAGAAATGGATCTCCATGCTATTGAATTTGTTAATTTTTTAGATTCATATTCTCTATTTTTTATCACCCGCATTGTAGTAAATGTAGTTATGGATATAAAAAGTACTATACATAATAACAAAATGTAAATATTATAATTCATTCTTCCGTACTTACAGTATAAGGCCAAATCATAACAAAAAATCCCATATACAATTATTAGTATTGGATTTGTTACTAATGACAGAAGTATCCTTTTTGTATTTTCTCTAAATATAGAAACCACCCCTAATTACATGAATTACTGATATTAAGTATACTTTATTGTAAAGTAACAAAAAAGCTATTTAATCTTGCCGCAAAAAATACAATAGACATCTTTCTATTAAAGCCGTTTACAAATCTAGTTGTTTCATAGACAATGGATTTTTGAGTGAATACTAAAGTTGCTTCATTTATATGAATTACAAATCCAAGCATGATGCTCAATAAACAAAATAAATCCTGCCATACGCCCCTACGTAATGGAATGAGAAATAAGATAAATCAAAATAGGCTCACCATACTAAGTGAAACAAGCGCAAAAGCTAGCAAAGTACTCAGGCTCACCATAAACCTTCCTTCTTTATCTTACATAAAATTTCCTATTGTACATTTTATCCTGATTGTGGAGAGAAAAAATTAATATAAACCGATGCAACTAAGTAATATTATCGAATCGAATGTAGTGTAATCACATATTTCTCATTCTCTTAGGTAAGGACTAAAAATAACCTATCCATAGAGCTACTAAAACCACTACGAATAAAGCAAAGCAACATGTAATATTTCGAATCCACTTTTGTATATCATCAAAATACTTTTCTATAAATGCAGTGTAAATAGAAAGCATAAGAAGTAGCACAATGAAAGTAAAGGATCCCAATTTATCGTTAAATTTTTCATTAGTAAATGTACTTACATGAAGGAATAGAAAAACAAACGTTACTATGAATAGCTCAAATAATCTTTTTTTATTCAATCTGCCACCACCTTACAGCAATTCCCTTTTATTCCATTTTATCAGAACATACTGTGTAGCAGTATATGAATATTATATTCATTTCAAAAAGGCCAACAATACAAGATCGTTAGCCTCTAATTTCCATATTCGCACCTTTTATCACTTTACTTCCTAACAACAGGAATCCACATTTCACCAAATACTAAGCCATTTCTCTGCCCCATCTCAACCGTTGTATTCGGTCCACCAACATAGGCAAAATCCTTTGCTTCTGGTAAAGCTTGACCGAAGGCGATGCCAGTAAGCTTATTACTTAGCTCTTCAGCCGTTTTGTCTTCCCCTTTCACTACTAAGTATTCTCCCCTCGGAAACTGAATCACTCTAGATTCTTCTTCTATTTGTGCTTCTGTCATGACACCCGCATAATACATCATTTTGTTATTCACCGCTTCGCTCACGGAAAAAATGTATTCATTTGTAGCTAAAGCTTTTAAAGTGTCCAGCCTTCCATCTTCTTTAACAGCCGACCAAAAGTCTTCCTTTTCTTTATTTATTCCAGCAAAGTCTGTGTATTCACTCTTAATTTCAGTTCCAATACCTAACACAATAAAGCTATCTTTTTCTTCTATAGTATAATTTTTCATATTCAAAACCTGCCTCTTTTTTTATTAATCAAACGATTTATCTTTTCATCTGATACGTTTATAATACCTTTAAACCATGTCAAAAAATGATACTGTTTAGGAGACCAAAATGAAAAAAGTTGAACGGATTAATACAATTATGCGGTATATCAACAACCGCTCTCACTTTACAATTTCTGAAATTATACAAGAATTTAACATATCACGGTCGACAGCTATTAGAGACATTAGAGAAATTGAAGCTATGGGAATGCCACTTGTCGCTGAAGTTGGGAGGACCGGGGGATATTTTGTTATGCACAACTCTATCCTGCCCGTTGTTCGCTTTACTGATAATGAAGTGAAAGCTCTTTTTATTGCCTTTATGGCTACGAGGAATCAACAACTTCCCTACCTAAAGAGTCGTCAATCTTTAGCCGAAAAACTACTAGGACTCATCTCAGAAACCCAGCAAGATGATCTCGTTCTTTTAAATCAACTCTTGCTTTTCCAAGGGACTAACCCTCATAATCCCGATCTCCTTGAGCTTTCTGATCTCCCCCATCCTATGTTAGAAAAACTCATTCAAATCCTTCTTTTGGATAACCATTTATTGATTACTATGAAAGAAGATGAAGAAATCAAGTCTTATCCAATTTATCTATTGCACCTTTATCAAGAAAAAAGCCATTGGATCATTGAAGGGTTTGACTTAAAAAAAGAAAAGAAGATAATGTTTCCTGTCGATGACCTCACCAATATCGAACCATACACGACGAAAAAAAGGCTAAATAAGAAAAAGATTTTAGAAAAACTAAGTAAGAAGGACGAAATAATCAACTTGGTACTTGAACTTGGACCAAAAGCAATTGCCCAGTTCAAAAAATACCATCCTTTAAAAATTTCAATATCTTATACTAATCCTTACCAATCCACAGCCATTTTAAAAACTTTTATCAATATTAACAATCCCGATGAAGTGACGGAAATAATAAATTGGCTGCTTTTTCTAGGGAAGGATATTAAAATCAAAGAAATACCCGATGAAGTATTAGCAGATTTTAAAAAACGAGTGTGCTTATACATTCCATAAGCAGTGAGCCTCAAATATTAAACTTTATCACTGGACAATTATCCTATTTTTAAATACCATTTCATTTACTATAATGAGAGCATAATAAATAATAAAAGCACGGAAAATCTCCCGTGCTTTTCTAAATATATATTATTCCTGAAGGTTTCGTTTATCTCGTTTCTTACCCTAACTGACGTTTAAATGCTTTACTGGCGAAAATGTAAGAGATAACCATTATACCTACGCACCAAGCGAGCGCAATCCAAATGTCGTTGCCAACAGTTCCTTCATATAATAAAGCACGGATCGCATTCACGATTGAAGTTACAGGCTGATTCTCAGCAAATGCACGAATAATTTTTGGCATCGTTTCAGTAGGTACGAAGGCCGAACTAATAAATGGAAGAAAGACTAGCGGGTACGAGTAAGCAGTCGCCCCTTCCATAGACTTCGCTTTCAATCCTGGAATGATAGCTAGCCATGTTAGCGCCAGCGTAAACATCCCAAGTATCCCAGCTACCGCGAGCCAATCTAGAATATTAGCACTAGAACGGAAACCCATTAAGAGTGCAACAATAATAACCACCACGATAGTAAGTACATTAGCAACTAGAGAGGTTAAAACGTGAGCCCACAATATCGATGAGCGCTTAATAGGCATCGTAATGAAACGTGCCATCAGCCCACTCTTTACATCCGAAAATAGTCGCACAGAAGTGTAAGCTACACCGGATGCGATAGCCATTAGCAAAATTCCCGGCAATAAATAATTAACGTAGTTTTCCGTTCCAGTTTTTATTGCGCCGCCAAACACGTAAACAAATAATAGCATCATCATAATCGGTGTAATCGCTACTGTAATAATTGTATCCGGACTGCGCATAATGTTACGCATTAAACGACCTAGTAATACACCTGTTTTACTTTTCATTTACATCCCCTCCTTTTTACCGATAATCGCAAGAAAGATTTCTTCCAATGTCGGTTGCTTTTCGATATACTCTACTTTTGCCGGTGGGAACATCTCTTTTAGTTCAGCAAGAGTACCTGTCGTAATAATTTTTCCGCCATGCAAAATAGCGATACGGTCTGCCAGTTGTTCTGCTTCTTCCAAGTACTGAGTCGTAAGCAAAATAGTTGTACCGCTACCGGCAAGCTCCTTAACTGTATCCCACACTTCGATTCGCGCTTCAGGATCAAGTCCAGTCGTTGGTTCGTCAAGAAAAATAACTGCTGGCGCCCCAATCAAACTCATCGCAATATCAAGCCGGCGCTTCATTCCGCCTGAATACTGATCTGCCCTTTGGTTTGCCGCATCAGTCAGGCTAAATCTTGCAAGTAGATTGTCAGCAACTTGAGCGGGATTGGAAACACCACGTAACTTGGCGATCATTATCAAGTTTTCCCTCCCAGTCAGCATACCGTCTAAAGCTGCGAACTGCCCTGTCAAACTGATACTTTGACGAACATGATCTGGTTGACGCTGTACATCAAATCCGCAAATACTTACTTCACCGCTATCTTGCTTCATTAGTGTCGAAAGGACGTTGACCGTTGTCGTCTTTCCCGCTCCATTTGAGCCTAGCAGCGCGAAAATTTCTCCACGCTGCACCTCAAAATCTACCCCTTTTAAAACTTCTTTGTCTTTAAAGGATTTTTTCAAGCCTTTTACAGAAATCGCTGCATTACTCATACTTTTTTCCTCCCTATAAAGTGAAATTTTAATCAGTGGGGGTTTTGTTCATCCCCCACTGATTATTAGTTGAATCAATCGGGCTTTTACGGGCAGTTGATCGCCCACCTAACTTCTTTGCTTACGCTGAATTTTGAGGTGAGGGTCTTACTGCCCGTTAATGCGGGATAAAAATGTTTTGCGAAGATAATTTATTTACCTCTATCTATTTAGTATCACTGATATTCTGTATTACTTAGTACCGAGTTAAAAATATAACTGAATAGCTATGGTGGCAATTCATATGTGTAACCAGCTAATCAGTCGGTACTACTTATTCCATTTATTTTTTTCTCAATTTCTTCATAATACTTTCATTCAAATCTTCTCGATACTTGGAGACGTAAGTTTTAGCGTTTGCCACTAATTCGTCAGCAAAGGAAGCCACGTCATCCCCAGTAATGTCAAGCACTTGTCTTCCTTCCGCTGCACCCGCTTCGAACAAATCGATTAATTCATACTGTATGTGTAACATATCCATCCCGTTACCCGCTGAGAAATTCCACATGTAGTTTTGAATTTTCTTAAATACAAATTGGTAGTCCTCTGGCAGAGCCTCAACTCGTGCCATCATCATTTTGTACTCTTTTTTATCACCAATTAACTTTTTGAACATTTCTAACATCTTATTTTCCTCCTTTTTTATAAAACCGAACAAGAAATTCCCAAAGTATCGGCCAGAACATTTTATCTTATGAACCTATTTTGACTTCAAGACGTTAATTTTTGACGATACAAAATCCCATTTTTTCCAAAACAATTCAAGCTCCTGGCGGCCTTCTTCATTTAATGAATAAAACTTACGAGGCGGTCCCATATCTGATGGTTTCTTTTCAATATTTACAAGCTTTTTCTTCTCTAATCGTACGAGGATAGTATACACCGTACCTTCCACAACTTCTGTAAACCCAAGATCATTCAGGTGGCGGGTAATCTCATAGCCATACGTTTCACGGCGACTAATGATTTCCAGTACACACCCTTCCAGTGAACCTTTCAGCATTTCAGTTAAATTTTCCATGTCCAGATCCTCCTTTACCCCCTATTCTGTCTGACTTATATTCAGTATCACAGAGTACTAAGGCGAATTTTTTACTGAGTAGTTTTTGTGAATCCGAACTATTCAGTATTACTTATTACATCTACATTGTATGACTAAGTAGTTATGGATGTCAACTGATTTTTAAATTTTTTCTAAAATCCGCTATTACCTATTGTCTACTGAAAATATTTTGAGAAACAACACTACTCAGTATTGCTTACTACAAGTACATTGTATGACTAAGTAGCGATGGATGTCAACTCGATTTTTATATTTTTTCTAAAATCAACTATTACCTATTCGATACAGCCTATTTTCTTTTTTTATTTTGCCCCATACCTATCCCACTAAGAAAAGAAAATACCCCAAAACAAAAAATTCTACATTTTTATTTTGGGGCGCTATACTATACCAAAGTTAATGAATATGGCTAGCTCTTCTTATTAATAAGACAGATCATTTTTTGTTACGATAACATCATAGCCATGTCTTCTGCTGCATTTGTAATCAGTTTTAAACCGAATGTTTCTTGTAATACATCAAGTACGCCAGGTGAAATAAATTCAGGAGCCTTTGGACCGATGCGAATATCTTGAATCCCAAGACTAAATAGCCCTAGTAAAATAGCAACCGCTTTTTGTTCAAACCATGATAGGACAATACTTACTGGCAATTCATTCACTTCACATTGAAAAGCATCAGCTAAAGCAGCCGCTATTTTCACTGTAGAAATTGAATTATTGCACTGTCCTAAATCAATGTAACGCGGAATTTCCGTACCAGGTACAACACCGTAATCCACATCATTAAAGCGGAATTTCCCGCAAGAAGTTGTTAAAATAACCGTTTCTGGCGGAAGTGACGTTGCTAATTCACGATAATATTCTCCGCCTTTTCCCGGTGCATCACAACCGGCGATAACAAAGAAACGCTTTATTTTCCCTTCTTTTACTGCGTCAATAATTTCTGGAGCTAATGATAATACTGTATTATGATGAAACCCTGTCACTAACTGTTCATCCGACTCCATATGTACTTCTGGAAGTTCTAGCGTTTTTTGAATTAATGGTGTAAAATCATCATTTTCAATTTTTTGTACACCTTCTAAACCTGCAATATCATATGAAAAGAATCGATCAGAGTATGATCCTTTAATTGGCATAACACAGTTCGTTGTAGCTAATATGGCACCAGTAAATTTTTCAAAAAGGCGTCTTTGATCATACCATGCCTTACCGATGTTTCCTTTTAAATGTTTATATTTTTTCAGCTGCGGGTATCCGTGTGCTGGTAGCATTTCAGAATGTGTATAAATATTAATGTCTTTTCCTTCTGTTTGCTTTAATAGTTCTTCTAATGCAAATAAATTATGGCCCGTAACTACAATTGCTTTACCTTCTACACGATTTTGTGTAATTTGGACAGGTTCTGGCACACCAAAATGATTCGTATGTGCCTCATCCAATAACTCCATCACCTGTAAAGCTGATTTCCCAACTTTCATAGCCATATCAATATGCTCTTGTTCGTTAAAATTAGAATTTGTTAATGTCATATATAAAGCTTCTTGTGTTGTAGCATCTACAAATGCATCCGTATACCCTAGCTGAGCAGCATGAGTACGATAAGCCGCAATTCCTTTTAACCCAAACACAATCGTATCTTGTAAACTAGCAATCGTTTCATTCTTGCCACACACACCCATTACTTTGCATCCACCTGTTGGCGTTTGTTCACATTGATAACAAAACATATCATCCCACCCTCTCCCAATCATTCATTACACCTTAAGCATAATACCCATTGAAAAAAAGTGATGTGATATCAATCACAATAATATATAAAGATTTGTGACAGTTCATATTGTTGACATAATATTTTTATTGACACTAAAAAACACATTAGTGTGCACACACCTTTCGATACTTTTAAATAGCTAAATAATTAATTTGGAGAAATATATACAAAGAAAAAAATTTTTTTGAATCCCTTATACAAATAGTTGCAATTCATCACATATGAAAATAGACATACAAATACGCTATTCTTTATATCATTCAATAGAAAGAGAATAGCGTATTTTTTATTTTAAGGAACTATCATTTTTTTATTAAAGCCTTTATTGTAAACCTCTTTATTTACAATACATTTACACTATCTTAACATTACTTACATTATTTATATGATATATTTATATAGAAGCTACTTAAGAAATTTCATATACATTTTATCTTTATGATCTCTAATCTAATCAATAAAAAGATCATGTTATATTTTTATAACAGGGGTGAATTACGATGACTGAAACTTTAAAAACACTTATAATGCTTGATGCTACTTACGTTGTTATTGCAATTATGACAGTACTAGTATTTGTATACTTGGAATTAAAATCTCAGTAATATATGCTGGCGTAATCGACAGATTCAGCATTTAAATATAGTTAGAAGAAAGAGAGGAGAAAATTATTTCTCCTCTCTTTTGTATTTCTACAATTTCTTATTTTAATAAATCCAATGTATGTAAAAGTAATCCCTTGTCTCCTACTTCTCCATGACCAGGTACTACCGAATTTATATTTCCATATCGCTTCAGCACATTCTCAATTGATGTAGACCATTCATTTACGTACGAATCCGCAACATTTCCTAAATCTTTAGCTTCCGCAGATTTTACTAAACAGCCTCCAGCTAAAATTTGATATTGTGGCAACCAAACAACAATATTATCTTCTGTATGTCCTTTCCCTGGATAGAACGTTTCTACTTTTGTATTGCCAAACTTCAAACTCGTAATTGTTTGTAAATCTCCAAGCGGCTCTTCATATCCACTTTTCTTTGCTAGTTCTGCGGTTAATGCTGTACTATGCGCTTTAATGCCTCTTTCTTTCAACGCTGTTATTCCGCCAATTCGATCAGCGTGCGCATGTGTAATAATGACATCCGTTACGCACTTCTGAAATTTCTTTTCTACCATTTCTATTAGTTCCTTCGTTAATTTATCATCCCAAGAAGAATCAACAAGTACTAAACCTTTAGAAGTATTAAGAACTAGACCGTTCGAAGGAACTGCTTCTCCATTAAAATAACCTAACTCCGTATGAACCCATACATTCTTGTTTAACTGAGATATTGAAATGGTTCCCGTCTCATTTTTTATTACTTTTTGCTCTACCTTTTGTGATGCTTGTACAGAAGAAATCGTGCTAACAAATTGAGTTGTTCCTAGTAAACTTACACATAATCCTACTTTTAACAACGTATTCTTTTTCATGTTATCAACCCTTTCTTTCAAGCTAAATAGTTATTACCTATATTATACAATTCATCTCAAATGTTTGTTCCATCTTCATTTGCATACTTTTATGTAATTAACAAAAAAGCGTACAAAATTTTGTACGCTTTAAAACTTAATCTTCCATTCCATAATTCTCAAACTCTTCCTCATTCCCATAAAACACATTCAAATCAATATACTTTTCTTTTCCATTATAACCGCTTAATCTCCCGCGGTTCGTGTATTGCCAAAACGTCCATTTTCTCTCATCAGATAAACTTGTTTTTGTAAGAACACTACGAATCCATATATCACATTTTGGATACGCATCCTTTATATATAAATCATACGCCTCTTGCGTTGCATACAATATTACTTTCTTATCGTAATGTTTTTCTAGCATTTCAATCATGACCGCCAACTCTTTCGTAACATCTTCACGCTTAGGTGGATTATCTTTTTTGTTAGCGTAAAACTCAACATCAATCACGGGTGGCAGTGCTTGTTTATATTTTGGAACAGTTCGTATAAATTGCTCTACTTGTGTTTCACCCTTACTATCGAAACTAAAAAAATGATACGCTCCGATACGCATATCTGTCTTATTCGCATTCCTCCAATTTTTCGAAAAGTACTCATCCACAAACGAACTTCCTTCAGTCGCCTTTATAAACGCAAACTTCATATTTTGCTTTTCCAACTCTCTCCAATCTATATCCCCTTGATACGATGCGACATCTACACCTTTTATTTCATACTTATCAGCACTTATTTGATTCGGAATGAATATGCCTTGAAAAACTAAGTAAACGACAACACTTATTACACTAATTAAAGTAAAGATTCCTCCTATAAAAAGCTTCTTTTTCATTCATATCACCCATCTTTACAAATTAAAATTCTACTTACCATTCACGCTTTTTATTAATTTTCATTTTTTCTTTAAACGCCTTCTCTAAATCAATATTTAATTTATTTGCTAAATCACATACATTCCAAATTACATCAAACATTTCTAAACCGATCTCTCTTTTCGCATCTTGTATTGTATCACGCTTTAATATGACTTCCGCTAATTCACCTAATTCCGCTATCGTATATATCGTACGCTCTTCAATTGTTGTGTCTTGAAATCCTTTTTTTTTACTGAAATTTGATACATACCTCTGAAATTCCACAATATTCATACTTAATCTCCCCTCATTACAAATACTCCATTTTTCTATTACCCTTAAAATCAAAATTGCATTTTGTTAAATTATAACATTCAGACTATAATTTATTTATAGCCTATTAACGGAGGTGTTTTCAATGACTCTCTTCGCTTCCCCATCATTATTCATAGTGGCAATCCTTTCATTTGCACTAGCTTATTTCATTGGAGTAAAACAATACACTTGGCTCTTATCAGGATTCAACGAACGCCGCGTGCCTGATAAAGTGAAGTTATCAAAAATAGTTGGTCTTTATAATTTAGTTGCTGGTGTCATTGCCACAATCGGTAGTGTCTTCACTACTCCTAATGTCACAATCGTTATTCCTATCATTATAATTGGACACTTTATTATCGCCGCTTATGTAAATACACGCATGGTGCAGTGAAAAAAGATCACCCAAATGGATGATCTTTTTTATAATTTATCAACATATTGCTTCGCTTCTAGTAAGGAAAAACCAAAAGCTTCTCTTACTCTCTTAACTGCTGTAATTTTTTTGCCTTCTTCTACAAGCTGACGTAGTTCTTTATTAATTTCAGGTTCTCTTTCTATAATTCCCATTTCTTTCGTAATTAATTGTAATCTATCTTCAATTCTCTTTAAACGCGCATCATTTTTCTTTTCAATTGTAGTTAATTTTTCAGCGATATAAATGAAACCAAAGGCTACTATCGGTATAACCATCCAGAATTCCATGAATGTTCCCCCTTACTAACTTTCATTTGTTTTATCTCACTAACTTATGTAAATTTTACCACATAACACATTTAATGTATAATATCACTATATCAAACTGTTAATAAAACCTATTATTTTAGGGGGACACTTTATGAAAAGATTTTTATATACGTTACTTCAATTTGTAGTTCTTTCAATCGTGCTACATTTATTATTTGATATAGTGGGTTGGCTGGTTTTCAATGCACCAATTAAAAACAAACAAATCATTATTTCTTTAATAACAACCTCATGGGTTATGTACATGTACCGCGATAAATTTTTTCAAAAGTTCACTTCAAACTAACTAAAAGAGAAAACACTTCATTGGTGAATGACGGAGTGTTTTCTTTTTTTACTACTGTATAATAAAATTAATATTCTGTTTTTAAAGGAAGGAGTCACCATGAACTTAAAAAGTAGCAATATATACGAGAAAATGAACCAATATTCCGTTGTAGGTTTAAGCCTCGCTGTTATACGTAATGGCAAACTAGATGAAGCGACTGCCTTTGGAACACTTGAAGCTGGAACAACTAGAGCTGTTACTACAAATTCTCTCTTTAATTCTTGCTCTATCAGCAAATTCATCACGACAATGCTCGTACTAACATTATCAGAGCATGGTATCGTGCATTTAGATGAAGACGTAAATGATAAACTCACATCTTGGAACATTCCTACCAATCTATTTACTTCACAAAAAAGCATCACTTTGAGAAACTTATTAAGCCATCAATCTGGACTCATTGATCCACCTAATAGTTTTGAACATTATACACCTGCAAAAGGATTACCTAATATGTCTGAGCTCCTTTCCGGTAAAACACTATATTGCCCTGTACCTATAGAGGTAGCTTATAAACCAGAAAGTGAATTTCATTACTCTGACGCAAACTTTTGTATAATCGAACTACTACTAGAAGATATTACAGGAAAATCATTTAGTCAGTTATTAGAAGAACATATCTTCCAGCCACTACAAATGAAAAATAGTACACTCTTCTCTCCAAAAGACATAGATAAAACCGATGTTTTTGCTTGCGGCCATAATAAAGATGGAACTGTAACAAATGAGAGATTTCCATTTTATCCATTCGCAGCTGCTTCAGGTATTTGGACAACACCAACTGACTTATCAACTTTAGTAATTGAAATTATTCATTCCTTACAAGGAAAGGGCAAACTAAAACTTTCTCAAAAATTAGTACTAGACATGATTTCTCCTCAAGGTTGTTCAAAATGGACTGGATTAGGTGTTTTTCTAGATGATTCTAATGAAGAATTACAGATTTATTCACTCGGATGGGGCGTTGGATTTCAATGTATGATGGTTTGTTATCCATACTGCGGGAATGGGGCTGTTATTATGACCAATTCCGATTTAGGTGTTCATCAAATGGAAGGGATCATTGGTGAGGTTGTAAAAACGTTATCCTTATAATGAAAATAAAGAAGCTGTTCCTTCCAGCTTCTTTATCTATATAACATTTTTCGCAACAATTTTTATATGTTCTGGTGCGATAATTTCCGTTATACTTTCCTGGAAATCTTCATGTAACATTTCTTCCAAATGTTCTAACTGCACTTCAACATGAGTGCATTCTAAATTATGTATATTTAATAGTGCATAATGATCTTTTTTCTTAATTACTAAATATTGATTTTCCTCTGTCACAAGTACAGAACCTAATCGGACTCCTAGTAAGCGTTGATCATCAAACTTCATAATTACTTCTCCTTCCCTCATATAAACGAAACTACAATTAAAATAATTACATTTATGGAAAAAAACACTTATTTTGACTATATCATAATTTGCTAAAATATAAATATCATTTTTCCTTTTAATAAAGTGAAACTTTAATCAGTGGAGGCCTTACTGCCCGTTAATGTGGGATGAAAATCCCTATTTTTTCATATATTTCGATACAAAAAACTTTCTCAACATAAAATTAGAATTTTCAGTTTTTATTTTTATGAAAATCTATTATAATAAAGTTAATAAATGTTTGACCTCTCCTAATTCATGTACATATGGATGATCAGTAGTTATTGCTACTGATCTATTTTTTTGATTTCAGAAAGCAAATATGCTGCATCCTTTCCTACACCACAAATAAGTGCGGAACCCCTTTGAGATTGCCATGGCAAACCGATATAATACAATCCTCTTACTGGACTAATTCCCTTTATATGATTAGGAAATCCTTTCTCATTCACTGCCTGTTCAATTTCAATCCAATTATAATTTTGAACAAAACCAGTTGACCATATAATGCTTTCTGCACTATAAATATTACCATTCTGAAACATAATGTTATCTCCTGATGCACTTACTACTTTTTCTTGCAGTTTGATTGCTCCATTACGAATAAGTTTCTTACCTTCAAAACCGAAAATAGGGTCCTTTCTCTTCTGAAACCATCTCCCCCTCTTTGTATTTATTTCAGCGTACAATAAACCCACTCTTTCTAGCAGATTAAAAATACTTTTTCCAAAAAGTTGTAACGGTAAAAACGTTAAAGGATGACTAATAGACATCGTAACTTCATGAGTTTTTGCAAGTTCTACTGCGATTTGCATTCCTGAATTTCCGCCCCCTACTACAAGTACCTTCCCCTGTGGAATTTGCGATAATGATTTATATTGTGATGAATGTATTTGAAAAATATGTGGTGAAAGATTTTCTGAAAACGAGGGAATAAATGGATGCTGAAAACCACCTGATGCGATAATAACTTTTTTCGTTTGTAAAATTTCTGTAGGAGTGTGTAATTCAAATATTTCTTTTTCTTTCTTTATCTTTAAAACTTCCGTTTGCAATTGTACCGGTAATTGAAAATGTATTGTATATTCTTCTAAATAAGTTGCAATTTCATCTTTATATGGAAATTCATTTTTTTCACCTATTAACGCCATACCCGGCAAGCTACTGTAAGACCTTGGGGTAAAAAGTTGCAAAGAATCATATCGATTTCTCCATGAATTACCAACCCGTTTTCCTGCCTCAAGTAATAAAAAATTATATCCTACCTGCTTCAAGTAGTATCCTATTGTCAATCCCGCTTGACCAGCTCCAACAATGATTGCATCTAACATCTTTTCCCTCCTCCTTACAACAAATGAATATATGCTCATTTGTTCATGTATTTTATCATACGATTTATTTTTCAATAATTCAATCTGTTTAACAACATGAAAAAGAGCAGTTCACTACTTTATGAACTACTCTTCATTCCATTTACCACGTAACTACACTACTTAACCCATGAATATTTGTATATGAATCCTTTCTACTCCGACAATTTTCCCTCATAAAATATAATTCTATTTAAAAACGGATCAATCACAGTTAATTCGCTTGTCCCCCAAGGTGTTATTTCTATATCAGGCTTCGAATAAGCATATTCTTTACTTGATAATACAGCATGATAAGCCTTTACATTATCTATTTTGACCCGAATTGCACCACCTGGTGAAGCATCCCCATGATGCTCAGATAAATGTATCACAGTATCATCTAACGAAATTTGTATATATAATGGCATATTTTCCTCATACCGATGTTCCCAATCCAGTTTAAAACCTAAAAAATTCAAGTAAAATAACTGAGCCTTTTCAACATCAAAAATTCTAAATATAGGTGTAATCATTTATAACTTCATCTCCTATTTATAAACATCCGCAGCCAATTCCCTCAAAACTTCTACATTCACTACTTCAAAACAACCATTGTTTTTCTTGATTATATTTTTATCACAAAAGAGATTCAAAGTACGTAATAAATGCCGATAACTCGTTCCTAACAATTCCGCTATTTCCGTTAAATTCCCACTAAACACAATTCTATTTTCATGCTGAACTGCTCGTTCCCCTGCTGCTAACATGTAACTCGCAAGTCTATTTTCAAGCGGATACAATAAATTAATTGTACTGTTTTTTGAAAGTCGGTTTAATTTATGTGCTAATGATCCGCAAATACATCTTAAAAATTTCGCATCATGAAATAGCTTATTTCTCACTTTTCCTAAAGGTAACCCCACACAATACGAATCTGCCATCACTTGTACGTTTGAAGTGATTCTTTGAGAATGAATTAACTCCACATCTCCAAGTAACTGCAAACTATCGTAAAAACATAATAATACCGATTTCCCGTTACTTAATGTGTTAAACGCTTTCGCTTTTCCTTCAACAAAGAAATATAAATAATCTATCTCTTCATTTTCTCTACTGTAAATGTCAAGATGATCATGTACATTTTCACTTGTTTAAGCATGTACAAA
>NZ_JBMDKC010000098.1:0-20608 GCF_057809515.1 Bacillus sp. FG16 | reverse complement strand
ATAACGTTTTTTTGTACTTGGGGGTAGTAAAAAGGCTTAAGTTGATGGGCATGGGGTATTCACACCACTTTGGCGTAAAATAGGCGCTTTAATTAAAGAACACAATTTACGAATAAGTTTTCATCCAAATCAATTTACGTTATTTACAAGCGACAAGCCACATATTACTACTAACGCTATTACGGATATGACTTATCATTATAAAATATTGGATGCTATAGGCATTGCAGATTCTTCTTACATTAATATTCATGTAGGTGGAGCCTATGGAAATAAAGAAAAGGCAATTGAGCGCTTCCATGAAAACATAAAAAAACTTCCTGCACATATAAAAAAACAAATGACTCTTGAAAATGATGATAAAACATATACAACTTCTGAAACTTTATCAATTTGCCAAAAAGAAAATATCCCATTTGTATTTGATTATCATCATCATATGGCCAATTTTTGCGAGGAACCACTAGAAGAGTTGCTTCCTGCAATTTTTGAAACTTGGTCACATACAAATATCTCTCCTAAAGTTCACATTTCCTCCCCGAGATCAGAAAAAGAATTTAGGGCTCATGCTGAATATATCGATTTGGAGTTTATTAAGCCCTTCTTACACGTTGCAAAAAAAAACAATCATAATTTCGATATTATGATTGAGAGTAAACAAAAAGACTTAGCACTATTCCAATTAATAGATGAACTTTCTGCTATAAGAGGCATTAAAAGAATAAGTGGTGCAATGTTACAGTGGTAAATTGTAACTTTGCACCATTTTTTCAAAAAAGTAATTTTTATAGTAAAAAACATCCTATTTTATATGCTATTATTTAAATTAGCATTCCCCCGAGATTCAACTTTATTGAAACGGAGTCATAATATGATTAATCAAAAAAAGTATGTACAATTTGTCATAATATACATATCTATATTTGTTCTTTGGATACTCTTTATTCCAAACGAGTCGCATATAAAGGAAATTGGGATTCTTTTCTTATTCTGTTTCGCTGCACTTTTTTCTTGCCACTGTTTATATAAAGCTATTAAGAAAATGAAACGCAGTGATAAACTATTTTGGATTTTATTACTATGTACTTGCCTATGTGGATTAGTTATGGAAATAACCCTATTTCTTAGTTCACTTTCCATACATGATCAATCTATATTTTCATATAAAGCATTACCTTTTTTTATCATACAATATATTTTGCTCTTTGTTGGATTTGCTATAAAGTTTATAAAAAATTACTCTATTAAGGGACTTTCTCAATTCTCATTCGATAGCATCTTTATTATTATTATGAACATTTATTTCACCTTAACTTTTATCTTAGATCTTTCAAACTTCCGCATGTTAACAAAGGATACTTGGATTTTAATTGGGTATTTCATTGCACAATCATTAGTAATTTACGCCGTTATTAGCCTATATAGAAGAGAACAATATTCTTCTAGTAGAATCGCATTAATTATCGGTTTCACTATTATACTCGTATACGGTTATATTCATCTGTTTCAATTGAATTTTGGGATGAAAACTTCCGTTGAAATTAATTATTTAATACACACTGCTTCTATTTTATTAATTGGACTTTCTTCCATACTATATATTTTGGATAAACCAATGCAACATGAAACGAAAGCAAAATATTATCGATTCGATTATATACGTTTTATACTACCTTATTTTAGTATAATTATTACTTTTTCCTTTATTATCATTCAACCTTGGGATGATAAATTCATGTTAATCGGCCTCGTGTTATCACTTATTTTGTTATTCTTGCGGCAACTTTACATGTGGAAAGATAATCAAGCACTAATCCATACATACGAACAGTTGACTACACAACTAGAGGATGAAGTTGAAGAAGGTGCATTTGCATTATCAAAAAGTGAACAACGCTATAAATCTTTATTCGAAGATCATCCCGATGCCGTTTTCTCTTTAAATATGAATGGTATTTTTCAACAATCTAATAAGGCATGCGAAAGCTTATTTACTGCCTATTATTGCGAAGTGGAAAGCTATTCTCTGGTACACTTCATTGATTCAAAAGACCACGAACTACTAAAGAAGGCTTTACAAATTACGAAGGAAGGTAGGCCACAAACGTTAGAAGTTCGTACAAAAGAACAAGAAGGCTATTATTATTATCTCCATATTACACTTATCCCTACCTTTATAAACAAAGAAGTGGTCGGAATGTTTGGGATAGCGCGTGATATTACCACTTTATATGAAAAACAAAAACAAGTAGAGCATTTAGCCTTTCATGATGCACTTACTGGATTACCAAATCGCCGAAAATTCGAAAAAGATTTAAAAGCCATTTTGAATACAGCACAAACTAACGCAAATGATGTCGCCGTCATATTCCTTGATTTAGATCGATTTAAAAAAATTAACGATAGACTTGGTCATGACGTCGGAGATTTATTATTAATTGAAGTAGCAAAAAGATTACGTGGTTGCCTGCGTTCAAAAGATGTCGTCGCTCGCCAAGGTGGAGATGAGTTTACAATTCTATTACCAGAAATGTACTCAGAAAAAAGTGCAATTTTTATAGCTGAACAGATTTTAACTATTTTAAATAAACCATTCTTCATTCAAGGCGAAGAACTCTCTATTACACCAAGTATCGGAATTGCGATGTACCCTGATTATGGAACTGATGTAAATGAGTTAATGAAAAATGCTGATATGGCTATGTATCGTGCGAAAGCAAATGGAAAAAACAGATTTGTTTTCTTCTCAAAAGAAATGAGTATCGCTCAAAATGAAATTCAATTCTTAGAAGGTGAACTTTCAAAAGCATTACAACAAAATGAATTTTTCCTTGAATACCAGCCACAAGTAAGCACAAAAACAAAACAAATTATCGGTTTTGAAGCATTAATACGTTGGAAGCATCCAAAACTCGGTATCGTATCTCCTGCCCAATTTATCCCTCTAGCAGAGGAAACTGGTTTTATTATTGAACTTGGCAATTGGATTTTGCGTACTGCCTGTTTAGAGGCAAAAAGATGGCATAATCAAGGTTTTTCTCACTTAAAGGTTGGTGTGAATTTATCTGTTGTTCAATTTAACCATGCAGATTTAATCCCAACTATTTCAAAGGTGTTGGAAGAAACAGAACTGAAACCAGAAGCACTAGATATTGAAATTACGGAAAGCATCGCAATTAATCAAAATCAATCTGTAGTTGCAAAACTAGAACAACTTCAAAATCTCGGTATTCAAATTTCAATCGATGACTTTGGAACTGGTTATAGTTCTTTAGCTTATTTAACAAAATATCCAATCAACACATTAAAAATTGCTCGAGAGTTTATTTGTGGAATTACAACTAGCCCTTTAGAAGAAGCAATTGTCTCTTCCATTATTACACTATCAAAAGAATTAAATTTAGAAGTGATTGCAGAAGGTGTAGAAACAGAAGAAGAATGGGAATTTTTACATAAACAAAATTGTGATCACATTCAAGGATTCTTTATTAGCAAACCTGTTTCTAGTAAAGACGTTTGGATGTTACTCCATAAAAAAACAACCGTCTAAGTAAGGCGGTTGTTTTTTAAAACTCAAAAGGCATATCTGAAGCTAATTGTACCTCTTGATCATCATGAGAAATTACTTGGCTTTTCTCTAAAGCTGTATCTGCTAATGAAATACCCCATGTCATTGCTAACGTTAATAGACTACCAATAAGTAGTTTTTTCATATTCCATCACCCACATTTTTTCTTTTAATATATCATGAAAATTTATCCATACATTATGCAATTATGCATATTTAGTTTTTGTGTTATTTTATTTTTCCATTTTTTTTATAAACTTTTCTTTATACGTATGCATTTCTAGTATATCAAAAAAGAAACAAGCTTTTTCATAAGCTTCTTCACTCTCTGCCCCATCATAGCCTAGCTTTTCTAAGCATTCACCTTTTTGATAGTATAGCTGCCCAATCAATGCCATACTATTAATTCGACACGATATTTCAATAGCTTTATTTATTTGATAAAGAGCCTCTTCATATTGATTATCTAAGTATAATGTTTTTGCATAATTATGTCTTACCTTCACATCAAATTCTTTATTTTCAGGTAATACCTCTAATTGCTTTAATATACCTTCAAACAACTCCATGCCCTTCTTAAAGTAACCATTTTCAGCATAAATATTTGCAATTGCATTCTCTATATAAAGATTTTGGTATACATCAATCCCAGCTAATTGTTGATTTAACAATTTTTTTAATTCTAAAATACAATATTCATAATCACTTTTCTTCAGTACATAAGCTGCTACATGATATTGCCATTGAAGAAACTGCTGAAACTCAGGATGATATTCTTCCTTTTTCAACTCATTCCATACTTTATTATAAATTTCTTTATATTTCTTTTGCTTACAAAGCATAATGATTTGATCTTTTAACTGCTTTTTCCTCTCAATATTGGAATAAATGAGTACCTCATAAAAATGAATAATGGGAACTTGTAATTTTGCTGCAATACCTTGCAATATATCCATACTTGGGTATACTGCACCCGATTCAATTCGGCTCACTTCCGATTGATGACATATGTTCTCGGATAACTGTTTTTGTGTTAATCCTCTCAACACTCTAATTTTCTTAATTTCACTTCCTAATTTCTCTGCGTGCATACTTACTCACCATCCCATTATAACAATCTAATTTGTTAAGTTGTCATACCACTACAATAATGTGAATTCGACAATTTTTGATATGAAATAATGCATAATATATATAAAATTCGGCAAATTTTTCATACAATTCATCTCACATACAATAATAGATTAGGAGTGTTATAGATGAATTATAGAAAACTTGCCAGTGCTTTCGTTACATTCGGTCTTCTTTATCCTTTATCAACAGAAGCTATTCATGCTCAAGAATTGGACAAAAGTGAAGTAAAAGTTGAAATCGCTCAGCCTGGTTTAACCATCGGGAAATTAACACAACCTCAAAATGATACGAAAGAAAATATTGCTAAAAAATATTTAAAAAGTGAGGTAAATGGGGCTAAAGCTCAACAAGAACAAGTCACTACTGAAAAAAATGTAGATTTCCAACCTACAAATAAAGAAAACAAAGAAAATCAAACCGAAGTTCGCCTTGCACAAACATATAAAAACTATAAAGTATATGGCCAAGATCTCATTGTAAAAGTAGATAAAAATGGAGTGATCACAACTGTTAGTGGTAAAGTTGTTCAAAATTTAAATCAACAACCTAATCTTACTATAACAAATTTTTTGTCGAAAAATGAAGTAAAATCTAAATTACGCGATATAGTTCAAATTCCAAGTGATGCAGTTGAGACAGAATTCTCTAGCGAAACCGTTGTTTATAAGAAGAAAGACGGCTATTATACATTCGCAACTGTTATTACATTTACTTATGAAAACAATGAACAAATTATAAACGGCAATGCTATCGTTGATCTAAAAACTGGCGAAGTACTTTTCCAAGAAAAATTCATTAAAAACAAAGAGAATAAGACTATAAATCAAGTAACATCACCTAGATTATCCTCTGCAAGTGAGCAAGGAACTGGGAAAAATGCACTTCAAGAAAACATCTCTTTTAATATTGCCAAAGGAACTGATGGAAAATTTTATTTAGCCGATTTATCACGCGGAAATGGTATTTATATTTATAATGCAAACTACGCCGATTCCCTCGGGGGATATAGTCAAGCTGGTTATCCAGGGACACTAATTTCAAGTAGCACTCCTAATTTTGTAGATAAAGAAGCCGCGGGCGCTATGAAGAACATGAGTGATATTTATGATTACTTTAAGAAAGAACATAATCTAAAAAGTTACGACAATAAAGATTCAAAAGTTGTTGCTAGTGTACACGGTTTTGATTCTACTGAAGTTAGTGATGGTGTAAAAGAAGACTATGTAAATGCATTTTGGCATCCTGCTTGGAACCAAATGGTATTTGGTGATGGTTTAGACGGAAAACTAACATCAGCTCTTGATGTAACAGCTCATGAATTTGGACATGCTGTATTCAGTGGCACGACGAAAAATAAAGTCGTGAGATATCCAAGCGCTGAAACATCCGCACTAAACGAAGGGTTAGCGGATTTCTGGGGTACACAAATCGAATATTACGTAAAGAAAGATAAAGGAAACTGGATTATGGGCGATACATTAGGTGGCCTAACAATTCGTGATATCCCAAGAGAAATTGGTGACGGCGGTCATAAACTATATACAAATTTACAAGATTTCTATAACGATGGTAATAATCAAGAATCACACGTGAATTCTGGTATTATTAGTCACGTATTATATCAATTAGCTGAAGGTAAAACATATAACGGTGTTGCTGTTCAAAAACAGGGCAATGAAAAAGTAAGCAAAGTTGTTATGCGTGCATTGCAAAATTACGCAACTTCCGCTGAAGACTTTGAATCACTTCAATCTCACATCGTACAAGCTGCAAAAGATTTATATGGCACTGACGTATCAAATGAATTTGCAAAGGCATTTGAAGCGCATGGTTACAAGTCGTTACAAAAAGTAAATCAAGTAATAGAAGTACAATAATTATAAAAAGAAGGTTACCTCTCATAGGTAACCTTCTTTTTATATCCAACCCTTTTCTTCCGCAATTGTAATTGCCTCAATTCTATTTTTCGCATCGAGCTTCGTTAATACTTCAGAAATATAATTACGTACTGTACCCGGTGAAAGATAAAGTGCCTTCGCAATTTCGTTTGCGGTCTTTCCTTCTTTCGCAAGCAACAATACTTCCTTTTCTCGATCTGATAACGGATTTTGCTCCTGCCATAAGCCAAACATTAAATCTTGGGAGACCTCTCGTTTCCCCTTCATTACATTACGAATTGCTGCCGCTAAATCTTCACTTGGGCTATCCTTTAATAAATAGCCGTGCACACCAGCTTTCATTGCTCTTTCAAAATATCCCGGCCGTGCAAATGTGGTTAAAATCATTACTTTGCATGATGATTTTTCTTTCTTTAACGTTTCAGCAACATCTAATCCACTTTGAATCGGCATTTCAATATCCATAATACTTATATCTGGTTTTAACGACTCAATTAATTTTAGGGCCTCTTCCCCATTTGCCGCTTGTCCAATTACTTCAATATCATCTTCTAGATCAAGTAGAGCCCCTAATGCACCACGAAGCATCCGTTGATCTTCTGCAATAATAATTCGAATCATGCCCTCACCTCATCTTTTCCTGTTCTAATAACAACTGGAACTTTTACTGTTAATAGCGTCCCTGGATTGATTGCACCTAGTTCAACAAATCCATCAATAAGAGCAATTCGTTCTTTCATGCCGCGGATACCATTTCCATCATGATTTTGATCCATTAAACCGATTCCGTTATCTTCTACTTTCAAAATCAGCTCACCTTGCGATTCTAATATAGAAACCGTGCACCGCGTTGCCTTGCTATGTTTTACAACATTTGTAACGGCCTCACGTAAACACATCCCGACAATATTTTGTTCAATTGGTGATAACGAGCTTGAGCTGGCTTCTTGCCTCACTTCTAATTCAATATTAGCTGCTTGTAAGATCGCTTTTATTTGCTCCAACTCTTCTTCTACCGTAATCATGCGCATATCAGAAATTAATTCTCTCAGCTGTTTTAAGGCTGTACGAGACGTCTGTGTAATTTCCTTCGCTTCCGCACTTGCACGCTCTGGATTTTTCACAATTAACTTCTCAACGAGCTGGCTTTTCAAAGTAATAAGAGATAACGTATGCCCTAATGTATCATGAAGATCTCTTGCAATCCGCTGCCGTTCTTCACGTTTTACTAAGTCTTTAATTTGCTCGTTTGCTTCATCTAATTGATTTCTTAACATCTTTTTCTGATTAAAATTGCGCATACCAAATGGCGTAAGAAGCATTAAAATAAACATCGGAACGATATTTACTAAACTTGTAGTTGTTAGTTGACTCATATTTACAAATAAAAATGCTCCAAGCATTATAACTAACGAACATAACAGCACTCGAAATACTTTCTTATTTGGCGCAAATCCCATCGCACTTGCTGTGAAAAAGCCAAAAAATATCATAAAAGGATTATAAAATAAAGCAAATAAAAAGATGAGTACCATTTGAATACACGCCCAAAAAACAAACGTCCTCTGAACAAAATAAAGCTGACGGTATGTGACGATAAAAATTATCAACATACCGCTTCCTATTACAAGCTTCCATCCTGATGCCTGCGCTAAGTGATAAATTGGAAATAATAGATAAACAAACCACATATACGGGAAGAATCCCATATGTTTCGGAAAAATCTCAATCCTCTTCTTCTCTATCATTTATACCGCTTCCTGTCTTTTTCTTGTATATATTGATACTACAACAAATATAAGGAAATAACCTCCTAATACCGCGATATTTTCCCATCCAATTGATTTTCCAGCTACAATATCCCACGCACCACTTCCGAAATGGTATGTCGGTGTCCATTCACCAATCGTTCTTAATATTTTTGGGAATACTTCAATCGGCATCCATAACCCACCAACTATAGCTAAACTCATATTTAAGATATTTGCTAAGCCAGCAGCTGCGTCCGCTTTCTTAATGGAACCTATTACTGTTCCTAACGCTAAAAATGGTGTTACCCCTAACAATAACCATAACCCCGCACCAATCCATTGCCCTACTGTTAACTCAACATGATTAATCAATATCCCTGCTATAAAAATAACTAAGATTGAAAAAGCATTCACCACTGTTTGGGCAATAATTTTAGCAGTTATATACGCACCCTCTGGAAGTGGTGTGATTTTCAAAAGATGTGTCCATCCTTGCCCTCTTTCCTGAGAAAGTCTCACACCGAAACTAAAGAGTGCAGTCCCTACAATACTGAAAGTTGCCATCGAAATTAAATAGTGTGCTTTCCACGCATCTCCGTTTTGTGGTACTTGAACAACATTTGTGAAAATGTAGTAAAACATAACAGGCATTAATAATGAGAAAAAGATAAATAATTTATTGCGAAATGTACGTAAAATTTCTATTTTACACTGCATCCATAACGCTCTCATGCGATTTCCCCCTTCTGATTTGCGACGAACTGTTCAAATGCTTCATCAAGGCTTCCACGTTCAACTGAAACATCTGTTACAGGTAAACTCCTTTGATAAATGGCTTTTAAAGTTGCATCCGTATCCTCTGTTGTTAAAATGAAGCGTCCTTCGTTTGACTTTACTTCTGTTACATTTGGTAATTCCTTTAGTAACTTTGTAGGAATGCTTTCCTTCGAGTAAAATGTGATTGTTTTTCGCGAAATCGTTGCTTTCATTTCGTCTGGTGTACCATCTGCGATAATCTTTCCATTCGCAAATAATAAGATACGATTCGCTAAAGCATCTGCTTCTTCTAAATAATGCGTCGTTAAAATAATCGTTTTCCCTTCACTTGCTAACTTTCGAATCGTTTCCCAAAACGTTCTTCGAGACGTAATATCCATTCCCACTGTCGGTTCATCTAAAAATAGCAAATCTGGATTTCCTGCAAGTGCGAGTGCAAAGTTTAACCTTCTTTTTTGCCCACCTGATAATTTCTCACATCTTTGCTTTCGCTCCGATTCTAAATTTGATAGCTGTAATAACGTTGCTTTCTCTACCGGATTCGTATAATAACTACGGAACAACTCAATTGCCTCTTCGACTGTAATACTATCAATGACACTTACTTCTTGTAACATCGCACCGAGGCTATTACGAACATCTCTATGCTTTGGACTCTTTCCAAATATAGAAACAGTTCCTTCCGTTGGATCCTTTAATCCAAGCATCATTGACATCGTCGTTGTTTTACCCGCACCATTCGGTCCAAGCAATGCTACGATTTCTCCTTTATTTACATGAAATGAAACGTTATTTACTGCGTTTTTATGTTTAAATGTTTTAGAAACACCATTTACTTCAATAATCTTTTCCATCTCTCCACCCCCGCTGTTTCTTATATTTACATTGTATTACTTGGAAAACTTAGGAAACAGTATGATGCGTCATGACATCGATATGACAATTGTCATGTATTCTTTATGAGAGGAATCAATCCGCATACTGCAAGCGAGTAGCAGGACGAAAATAAACATGATACAATCGGGTAAGATATATATTCGAGGAAGGACAGTGGTTTTCATGATTATTCGTAATGAACAAGATTTAGAAGGCTTACGAAAAATCGGCCGCATCGTTGCGCTTGCACGTGAAGAAATGAAAAAAGAAGCGAAGCCAGGTATGACAACGAAAGAGCTTGATTTGATCGGTAAAAAAGTATTAGATGAGCATGGTGCTATTTCTGCACCTGAAAAAGAATATGATTTTCCAGGTGTAACTTGCATTAGTGTAAATGAAGAAGTTGCTCATGGTATTCCAGGAGATCGTGTATTAAAAGAAGGCGACTTAGTAAACGTCGACGTATCTGCTGCACTTGATGGCTATTATGCAGATACAGGCATTTCCTTTGTACTTGGAGAAGACGAAGCAAAAGAGAAGCTTTGCCAAGCAGCAGTTGATGCATTTTGGGCAGCAATGAAAAAGGTTAAAGCTGGCTCAAAACAAAATCAAATTGGTCGTGCTGTTTCAAACTTCGCACATAAAAGTGGATACAATGTTATTCAAAACTTAACTGGTCACGGCATTGGTCTTAGCTTACATGAAGCACCAAATCATATTTTAAGCTACTATGATCCAATGGATAATGCGCTTCTAAAAGACGGTCTTGTTATCGCTGTTGAACCGTTCATCTCTATGAAAGCTGATCATATTATTGAGCGCGGTGACGACGGTTGGACATTCGTTACACCTGATAAAAGCCTTGTTGCACAATGTGAACATACCGTTGTCGTAACACGTGGTGAACCAATAATCTTAACAGAAATCTAATATAAAAAACGGCTGTTTTGTAGATTTATTCCACATAGAACAGCCGTTTTTTAATTTTGGGAAAATATGTGAACTATTGTTGAACTCTTTATCATTTAAGTATATAATCTTTAGCGGAGGTTACTTAAGCTTATCTTTACTAAAAAGATATTGTAACTAAGGAGGAAAACACCTTCTTTTTTACTGCTTAAACAGTCTCAAAAATGACCGTAGTAACGGATTAGTCGAATATTCTGTAATCCTTATATTCCTCTAACAATGTAAGAAACTATCATCTTTCAACTTCGGTCCACTAATCGCACAACTCTCTTTAGACAAAATAAACAACTATTTTCAAAGTACATATTGTCTTCATTCTGACCAAAACCAACCCTATCTAGATTTTTATTTCCACATAACTTTAAGGCAAAATAAGCCTTCACAAAGGGATACACTACCTTGGTTAGTATGTATCGTAAAACTTACCTTTATAACCATTCTTTTTTACTAGGTATACATGAAAACTATCTCACATATAAAGGTCTGATATCATTCTTTATATCAGTATTTTTTTCGACATTTTTTGTCGAATTGTGTATATTTCCACAGAACTGTGTAAATATACATTTTGTTTTACGTTAAACAATACTACTTTGAACATAATCTTGTTTGTCTAAGAACGCGTATCGAAACGGAGGGATAGCAAAAAATAAATAGCTTATAACAAATACTTTTAATATTCCATTTGTTCATATGGAATAAGTCCCCAATGGACAAATGAATGTTCAGAGGAGGAAAAATGAAAAAACTTTTCAATGTATGTTTAATTGTATTCGTACTATTTTCGCAACTTGCTAGTTTTCCATACAATCAAGTAAAAGCGGAAACCTTAACAGGAGATTCCTTATTTGACACTGTTGAAATGAAAGATGCAACGAATCATATTATTGACGAAGCATTAAATCCTAAAAACTTAATAAAAGCAGGATCAATCATTCACCTAGAATATGCTTGGTCAATAAAAGATCATCAAATTGCACAAGAAAAAATTGCAACAGTTCTTCAAATACCTAATGCATTAAAAGTAAAAAATGACCAACAAGGAAACTTGATGGCAGATCAACAAATTATTGGTCAGTATTTTGTTACAGCAAACGATAACAAAATGAAAATAGTCTTTAACGATTCAGTAAAAGACTCAAAAGGCGTTAAGGGAAAAATTAAATTTGACACTGTATTCAATCCAGATTTAAAACCTGGCATAAAAGCTGTCCCACTCACTTTCCCTCTAGGTACAGTAGCTAAGACTATCTCAGTTCCTGTTCAAGTAGATAACCCTACTTCACCTACTATTAAGAGTGATGATGCTAAGCAGACTACCGAAGAGCAAAAGAACGGTGACGCACAGCAACCTACGGAACAGCAAAAGGACGGGAATCCTCAGCAGCCTGCAAAACAGCCAAAAGACGGTAAGACACAGCAACCTGCGAAACAGCCAAAAGACGGGAACACTCAGCAACCTGTGGAACAACCAAAAGATGGGAACACTCAGCAACCTGCGGAACAGCCGAAAGACGGGAATCCTCAGCAGCTTGCGAAACAGCCAAAAGATGGTGAGACACAGCAACCTACTGAGAACCCTGGTGATAACACAACAGAGCAACCTGTTGAAAATCCAGACCCATCACCTAAGCAAATTAAAGAAAATATTTTAACGAGTGTAAAATTAACAGATAAAGACGGAAAACCATTTAATGATACAGATAATCGTCCAAATCCTGATTCTGCTGCCAATATCGATTTTACATGGGAAGTCTTAGAATCATTAAAAGTTAAAAAAGGAGATTACTATATTTTCCAACTTCCGGAATATTTTATCGTCCACAACACCATTACACAGCCTTTAGTTGATGGAACAGGACATGAAATTGGGACGTTCGTTGTTGACTTAAACGGAAAAGTAACTATGACTTTTAACGAGTACGTTGAAGACAATCCTAATATAGATGGTCATTTAAAAGTTGGTACCGAATTTAATAAAACAAAAATTAAAGGGACTACGGAACAAAAAATTCATTTCCCAATTAAAGAACAAGACGTTATTATCGAGCTTGATTTCAAACCTAATGTAAAGAAATCTATGAATAAAAAAGGTATACCTGATAGACCAATTAATACGAATCAAATTAATTGGACAGTCGAAATGAACAAAACAAAAGACATTCTTACAAACGCTGTCTTCCAAGACAATATTCCAAATGGAGCCAGTCTCAATGAAGATTCTATTAAGGTTTATGAGTTAGAAGTAGATATTAACGGGAAGACAACTCGTGGAGCCGAAGTTAGTAAAGAAGAATATACACTCACTTCATCCTCCGATAAATTAAATATTGCTTTTAAAAATGAAACGAAAAAAGCATATCAAATTGAATATGCAACAAAAATTACTGACGAAAGTGTTACTAGTTTCAAAAATGAAGCAAAAGTATCCAGCAAGAATCAAGGAGATGTATCCGCAAATGCAACTGTAACTGTTTCACGTGGTACACATCTGGAGAAAACTAGTAAATACAATCCAAAAACACAAACAATTGAATGGACGATTACTTTCAACGGTGACCAGAGAGATATTAAACAATCTGATGCGCTTTTAAAAGACATTTTGGATAAATCTCATAAAGTTGATGCAAGTTCTATCGTGGTTAAAAATGCTTCTTATGATAATAACGGAAAACTTGTTACAGGTGACAACGCCACAAACTTTACTGTAAAAGAAACCGATGATGGATTTGATTTACAATTTAATGAAGATATTAATAGTGCCTATGTGATTACTTATACATCGAAAGCCAAGAATGATGTCATACAAGATGGCGAAATCGAAAATAAAATTATTGCAGATGGAAAATGGAGTCAAACAAACAAAGTTACATTACAACAACAAAACATCATAAAAAAACATAATAAAAATGCAAACGATACAGATTACAATAAGAAAACAACGAAATGGACAATTATTGTAAATGATAACAATTACGTGTTAAATGATGCTGTTATCACTGATACGTTTGACTATAGTGGGCTTACATTACAAAAAGATAGTTTCAAAATTACTGATGGATCAACTGAACTGAAATTAGGCTCTGATTACACACTTGATGTAACAGCTGACGGATTCAAAGTAACACTAGCTGGTATTTATAAGTCTAATATGGATAAAACTTTAACCATCACGTACACAACAGACTTTAATTACGAGACTCTATCTAAAAAGAATGATAATAAATCATTCAAAAATACAGCAGAGTTATTATGGAAAGATATAAACGGGGACGATAAAAATAGTTCATCCCATGATACATTCAATCCTGACGGCTATACAAAAGGAAACGGATTTAAATACGGTTCTTACAATGCCCAAACGAAAGAAATCAAATGGGACATAGGTTTTAACTATAATAACAGGACTATTAAAGACCCTTCTATCGTTGACGTGCTAGAAAACAATCAAAAACTTATACCAGACTCCATTGAGATTCATCATATGGAATTAACTGGTGGTGCAGACGGTTATAAATTAGGGGCACTTGTTTCCCCTGACGAATATACGGTAGAAAATGCAACGAAAGATAATAAAAATACATTAACGATTCATTTTAAAAATGAAATTAAAACAGCGTACCATATCAGCTTTAAAACTTCACTCGCAGGTGAAGAAATTAATAAGCGCTATGATAATTACGCCAAATTAAAAGAGGGATCGGAAACTATCGCCAATATTCATGGTGCATTCGAGATTAAAAATGGTGGTAGCGGCGTTACGAAAAAAGCAAAACAAAATGACAAGTACATTGATTGGAGCGTTTCTATTAATGCAAGTCAATCAACGATTGAAAATGCTGTCGTAACAGACGATCCGACAGACAATCAAATTCTCGATGAGAAGTCCTTCCACCTATATGGGACAACCGTAGCCGTGGATGGCACTTTAACGAAAGATACAACAAACGAATTAAAAGAAGGAAAAGACTATAAACTCAAAATAACAACAGACAACAATACGGGGAAACAACAATTTACAATTGAATTTCTTCATACTATTGATCGAGCTTATATTTTAGAATACCGCTCACTCATTAATGCAGACAATAATGAAAAGGTAAGCAATAAAGCGAAGATTACTGGTAATAGTTTGAAATTAACAGAGACTGAAAAAATTGAAGAAATAGTAGTTAAAGTATCTTCTGGATCTGGAGGCGGTTCTGCTACTAAGGGACGCGGAAACCTTCAAATTAAAAAAGTAGATAATGCAGATCCAAATAAAATTTTATCTGGCGTAGTATTTACTTTATTCGATCGTACAGGTACAACTGCTATTCGAACAATTACAACAGACGACAATGGTATCGCTCAGTTTAACAACTTAAAACGCGATGAATATCTGCTTAGAGAAATGAAAACTCTTGATGGCTATGTCATTAGTAAAGAATTAAAAGCAGGTAAACTTGTTAAGCTTGGTGCAGAAGAAACTACAACATATACTCTTAAAAACGAGAAATTTGTTGGAAAAGTAGTACTTACAAAGACTGATGCTCATAACAAAGAAAAGCTTAAAAATGCAGTTTTCTCTCTGCTTGATCAAAACCATAATGTCATTCCTGAACATAAAGAATTAATAACAAATGATAAAGGACAAATTACTGTAGATAATTTAAAACCAGGAACTTACTACTTAAAAGAAATAAAAGCTCCTGAGCATTATCAATTAGATGATCAACTTATTGAATTTAAAATCGAGGAAGATCAAACAACAGTAATTAATAAAGAGGCCCAAAACAGCTTAATTAGAGGCTCAGCTATCCTAACAAAAGTCGATAAAGAGGGTAATACTTTAGAAGGTGCAGTATTTAGTGTACGGGACCGAAATAACAAAAAAATTCCTGGTTATACCAAATTAACGACAAATGGTAACGGACAAATCGAAGCGAAAAATTTACTTCCTGGAGAGTACCAATTTGTTGAAGAAAAAGCACCTGAACATTATGAAATAGATAAAAAACCGCTTAAATTTACAATTGAAAAGAGCCAACAGAAAGCACTTACTGTTACAGCGACAAATCACCTCATTAAAGGTGGTATCACTTTAACGAAAGTCGATGATATCGATGGCACCGCCCTTGAAGGTGCTGTATTTAAAATTGTCGATGCGAATGACGAAAAACAAGTAATTCGTGAAAATATAACAACAGGTTCAGATGGTAAAGTTACTGTTAAAGATCTAGAGCCTGGTGCTTATAAATTTATCGAAACAAAAGCTCCTAAGGATTATACGTTAAGTACAAATCCTATCGAGTTTACAATTGACAAAAGCCAACAAGCTCTTGCTACTGTTTCGGCAAATAACAGCTTAAAAACGGGCGAGGTTGAATTATTAAAAGTTGATGAGTTTGGTGAGAAAAAACCACTAGAAGGTGCTGTATTCAAACTTGTCGATACAAATAATAATGACGTTTCCCCTCACACTAACTTAACTACTGATAAACACGGTAAAGTTAAAGTTAGTAACCTACGTCCTGGTACGTATAAATTTATTGAAACAGCTGCTCCTGATCATTACGTTTTACGAGCAGAACCTATTGAATTTACAATCGATAGAAGTCAGAAAGAAACTCTACTTGTGAAAGCTGAAAATGCTTTAAAACCAGGAGATGTTGAATTAACAAAAGTTGATGATATCGATGGTACAGCTCTTGAAGGTGCTGTATTTAAAATTGTTGATGCAAATGATGAAAAGAAAGTCATTCGCGAAAATGTAAAAACTGGTGCGGATGGTAAAGCTATCGCTACTGGCTTACGCCCTGGCGATTATAAATTTATCGAAGTAACAGCACCGAAGTATTACGACAAAAATACAAAACCAATTAAATTTACGATTACAGAAAGTCAAACAACTCAGGCTACTGTTACCGCTAAAAACAGCTTAACGAAAGGCGGTATTGAGTTAACAAAAGTGAATGCTGCAGATGAAAAGGAAACACTTGAAGGTGCAGTATTTAAAATCGTTAATAGAGATACTAATGAAGATGTTCGTACGGACCTTGTTACGGATAGTAAAGGATTGCTAGTTGTAGATGACTTACGTCCTGGTAACTATAAACTTATCGAAACAAAGGCTCCAACTTATTACGATGTAAATGTAGAACCTATTGAATTTACAATCGAAAAAGGACAACAAAAACTCCTTCCACTTACATTTAAAAATAGTTTAACGAAAGGAAAAGTTAAACTTATTAAAGAAGATGATGTGGAAAGTAGTAAAGCTCTTGCCGGCGCTGTATTCACATTGCAAGACGCAACTGGCAAAGAAATTATGAAAGATTTAACAACAGATGATTACGGAGTATTAGTTATTCCTGATTTAGCACCAGGGGATTATCAATTTATCGAAACAAAAGCCCCTGAACATTATAAATTAGACAAAACACCTATTAAGTTCACAATTAAAAAAGGTAGCAAGGAAGATCTTCCTATCCCTGTTACTGTAAAAAATAGTTTACTTACAGGTGGCGTCACTTTAACAAAAGTTGATGATGTTGATGGCACTACTCTTGAAGGTGCAGAATTTATAATTGTTGACGCTCATGATACTAAAAAAGTAATTCGAAAAGGTTTAACGACTGATAAAGACGGTAAAATTACTGCTTCTGATTTACGTCCTGGAGACTATCAATTTGTTGAAGTAACAGCTCCAAACGACTATACCTTAAGCAAAGACCCTATTCCGTTCACTATCGAAAAAAGTCAAAAAGAGAATATTACTGTTACCGCTACTAATAGTTTAAAGAAAGGTGCAGTAACATTAACAAAAATCGATGACATCGATCGTACGATGCTCGAAGGTGCAATCTTTAAAATTGTTGATATGAACGGTAAGGAAGTTCATACGAATCTTGTTACAGATAAAAACGGAAAAGTTTCTGTTTCTGATTTACGCCCTGGGGACTATCAGTTCATTGAAACAAAAGCTCCTGAGCACTATGTATTAGATGAAACAACAATTCCATTTACAATTGAAAGAAGTCAAACGAAAGAGATCAATGTTACAGGTAAAAATGCTTTAAAAAACGGTAGCGTTGAACTAACAAAGATTGACGATATTGATATAAATACAAAACTTGCTAACGCCGTATTTAATTTATTAGATGCAGACGGAGAGCTAGTTGAAGAAGGCTTAAAAACAAATGATGAAGGTAAAATTGTTGTTGAAAACCTACGTCCTGGTACGTATCAATTCGTTGAAACAATTGCTCCTGAACATTACGATTTAAATAAAAAACCTATCGTATTTACAATTAAAAAGAGCCAAACTGAAACTCTTCATGTCACTGCTACTAATGCTTTAACAAAGGGTGCAGTTAAACTTTCTAAAACAGATGATGTTGATGGCACTGTTCTTAAAGATGCAGTATTTAAAATTGTTAATATGAACGGTGATGTAGTTCATAAAGACCTTGTTACAAATGAACAAGGAATAATCGAAATTAACGACCTACGTCCTGGTGATTACCAATTCATTGAAACGAAAGCTCCTAAGCATTACGTTTTAGATGAAACACCAATCAAATTCACTATTGAAAAAGGACAGAAGAAAGCTATTTCTTTAACTGCTACAAATAGCTTAAAACAAGGTAGTATCGAATTACTTAAAGTGGATGATTTAAACAATCAAACAAAACTTGCCGATGCGGTATTTAATTTACTAGATCAAGATGGCAAAGTACTTAAAACAGATTTAAAAACAAACAGTGAAGGTAAAATCGTTGTCGAAAACTTACGTCCTGGTACGTATCAATTCGTTGAAATAACGGCTCCTGAACACTATGATTTAGACAAAAAGCCAATTATATTTACAATTGAAAAAAGCCAAAAAGATATTGCTACCGTTACTATGAAAAATAGTTTAACAAAAGGCGGCGTGGAACTTTCTAAAGTGGATAACGTCGATGGCACTACTCTTGAAGGCGCAGTATTTAAAATTGTTGATATGAATGGTACTGTAATTCGCAAAGATCTTGTTACGAATCAACAAGGTAAAATTAGCGTTTCTGACCTACGTCCTGGTGATTATCAATTCATCGAGACAACGGCTCCGAAACACTACGATTTAAACAAAGAGCCAATTCCATTCACAATCACAAAGAGCCAAGCTGATCCTATCTCCGTTACAGCTACAAATAGCTTAACGAAAGGTGCTGTGGAACTTTCTAAAGTGGATGATGTAGATGGTACTGCTCTTAAAGATGCGGTATTTAAAATTACCGATATGAATGGTAACGACATTCGTACTGAGCTTACAACAGATGTACATGGTAAAATTTCTGTTTCTGATTTACGTCCTGGGGACTATCAGTTTGTTGAAACGAAAGCTCCTGAACACTATAAATTAAATAGTACACCTATTAAGTTTACAATTAAGAAAAGCCAAAAAGAAAAGCTCCAAGTTACTGCTACAAATAGCTTAACTGAGGGTGCTGTAGAATTAATAAAAGTGGATGATATAAATCCAGATACAAAACTTTCTGATGCAGTGTTTAACATCATCGATGCGAAAGGTAAAATTGTTCGCACTGATTTAACTACTGATAAAGATGGTAAGATTACTGCTACGAACTTACGCCCAGGAGACTATCAATTCATTGAAACGAAAGCTCCTAAGCATTACGATTTAAATAAAAAACCTATTAGCTTCACTATCGAGAGAAGTCAACCAACTCACGTTTCTGTTACTGCTAAGAATGGCCTAACAAAAGGTGGCGTAGAATTAACGAAAGTTGACTCTATAGATAAGAAAGAAATGCTAGAAGGTGCGGTATTTAAAATTACTGATCTGAACGGTAACGACATTCGTACGAATTTAGTTACCAATAAAGACGGAAAAATCATCGCTAAAGACTTACAACCAGGAGACTATCAATTTATTGAAACAAAAGCTCCTAAACATTACGACTTAAATGAAGAACCAATTAAGTTCACAATCGAAAGAAGTCAAACAAAGCATGTCTTTGTTACAGCTATTAATAGCTTAACGAAAGGTAGTGTTGAATTAATTAAAGTTGATGATGCCAAGCAAAACACAACACTTAGAGGTGCAGTATTTAAAATTGTTAATAAGGATGGACACGATGTTCGTACCGATTTAACTACTGATAAAAACGGCCGTTTAGTTGTGGATGAATTACCGCCAGGAGACTATGAGTTTATCGAAACAAAGGCTCCTGAACACTATGACTTAAACGAAACACCTATTAAGTTCACAGTTAAAAAAGGCCAAGAAAAAATCGCCTCTGTTACTGCTACGAATAGCTTAACTAAAGGCGCAGTTGAATTAACTAAAGTTGATGACATCGATGGTACTACTCTTGAAGGGGCTATCTTTAAAATTGTAGATATGGACGGTAAGGATGTTCGTTCTGATTTAACTACTGATAAAGATGGTAAGATTTCTGTTTCTGATTTACGTCCAGGAGATTATCAGTTCATTGAAACGAAAGCTCCTAAGCATTATGACTTAAATCAAAATCCTATCAAGTTTACTGTTGAAAAGAGTCAAACTGCTAAAGCTTCTGTTACCGCTACTAACAGCTTAACTAAAGGCGCAGTTGAATTAACTAAAGTTGATGACATCGATGGTACTA
>NZ_JBMDKC010000097.1:0-20715 GCF_057809515.1 Bacillus sp. FG16 | reverse complement strand
AAAAGCTTGCTTTTTTCTTATTCCCCCTTTTCGGGGGGATGGGCAAAAACACCCTATATCAAAGTAAAAGGTGAATGGATGTATTTGTATCGTGCTGTTGATTCGAAAGGAAACACAATTGATTTTTCCCTAAACAAAACAAGAGGCCAGAAGGCTGCAAAACGCTTTTTCAAGAAAGCTTTGCGGTCTTTTCATGTTTCAAAGCCACGTGTTATAACCGTCGATAAGAGCTCAGCTTATCCTATAGTAATTGAACAGTTGAAAAAAGAAAAAAGCATACCTGATGGTATGCAACTTAGACAACAAAAGTACTTGAATAACATAGTAGAACAAGATCATCGCTTTATAAAGAAGCGAATCCGTTCTATGCTAGGGTTCAAATGTTTTGACACAGCTACATCCATTCTTTCTGGAGTAGAAGCCATGCATATGATTAAAAAAGAACAGCTTGATTTACGGGACCAGTCTGTCCAAAATCAGAAAGAATTCATCCATCAATTGTTTGGATTTGCAGCATAAGATACGATTACGTTAGGAATATATGCGCTTTATTCTCTTTTATTTTTGCACCAGAACCCCATAAGATACTACCCTTATTTTAATACTTTTATTGGGATTGCTGATGTAAGTTCAGCTAATGAACAAGAACCAAGCCGTGTAGTATTTGAGTTTTATAATTTAATAGATGATCTATCATATGTAACAAGTGCCACTATCCCTAATCATAAGCATTCAGCTTTCCAACCATTTTCAGCCCCTATAAATCCTCTAGAAGAAGCTACCTATTCTGTAAAGATCAAAGTTATAAATGCAAAGTTATATCCAAATAAAGTTAAATTTACTCATATAGAATAATACGTGTGTGTACATGTGCCCACAAAGAAACTCACCATATCGAAAAATAAAATTGGGTGCTAGGGACTGAAAATCCTTACTATGACAGTGTTCAAAATGAGTATAATCCAATCCAATATTTATTAGAATGTGATGGTTCAAGTCGGCGGAAGGCACCTTAGGGTGTCTTTTCTTTATTTCTTAAAGGACCTGCTCAATTACTCTATAAAAACATAAAGTAAATTAAATCCATTAAAATACATGAGTGCCCCCGTGTTTTCCCCTCTTATCTAAAGGAGGAACTATTATGGGGTTTAGTGGTAGTTGTGGCGGCGGCTTTGCTTTATCAGTTGTATTATTTATTTTATTAATCATAGTTGGAGCTGCTTGCTTCTGCTATAAAAACATGCCCACATTCTAATACCGATCGTGTTATTTTAAGTGGTACCCAAGTTAGAGAAATACTTCGCAGCGGATAAACTTTTTCGTCTGAGTTTACTCGCCCTGAAGTGGCGGAGATGTTGATGAAAGGAATGAAGCGAAGCAATGCAAAAGATTGAAGCAAAGCCATTAAAAAAAGGCATTAATCTAGTAGGATATGCACGTGCCGAATTTGGACTAGGAGAATCTTGTCGCCTAGCAGCAAAAGCCATTCAAAGTACAAATATTCCATTTGGTATTATTAATTATTCACTTCCACATGTAAAATCATTAGATTTCACTTGGAAACATAAAGAAATAACCGATCCTATCCACGATATTAATATTTTTCATATAAATCCAGATGTATTTCCAACCGCTTATATGCAGCTTGGACATCAATTTTTTAACGGTCGCTACAATATTGGTTATTGGCATTGGGAGCTTCCAGAGCTTCCGGAGCTTCCTAGGGAATGGTATATCAGCTTAAAACTTGTCGATGAAGTATGGGTTCCCTCATCTTTTGTACTAGAAGCTATATCCAAAAAAACAAACCTTCCTGTAACCCGTATTCCACACTGCATCCAAGTAGAATGCTCTGAAGGTATAACTCGTGAACACTTTAATTTACCGACAGATTGCTTTTTATTTCTTTCCATGTATGATCCTAATAGTATACAACAACGCAAAAATCCAGTTGCGTCCATTCAAGCATTTCAAAAAGCATTTTCTAAGGATGATCCTTCCGTTGGGCTTGTTTTAAAAATCAATAATTCAAATTTAAATTTTGCAGAAGTGAAACAGATTCAGCATCTAATTCGAGATAATAGTAATATTTATCTCATTAATCAATCATTAAATCGGGGAGAAGTAAATGCCTTAATTCAATCGGTTGACTGCGTGGTCTCTTTACACCGTTCTGAAGGATTTGGACTTGTACTAGCAGAAGCAATGTATTTAGGAAAACCAGTAATTGGTACAAATTGGTCTGGTAATACTGATTTTATGAACGCAGATAATTCTTGTCCTGTCAATTATAACCTCGTTCCAATAAAACAAAATTACGGTCCTTACAAACAGAACCAAATATGGGCTGAGCCAGATATTGAGCATGCTGCTTATTTTATGCGCCAGCTTACCTCCAATCAAACACAGTGTAATCTTATCGCTAAGAAAGGACAAGAGACCATTATAACCTATTTTTCACCAAACGTGACTGGAAATATGATTGAAAAACGATTGATAGAATTAGGATGTATTTAGTGTATAAATCATCTATTCCTTAATCTAGCGAGACGAAACAATAATTTTAAAATTGTTTCGCCTCTCCATTTTACTGAGTTCCTCCATACTCCCTATCCAATTCATGTAATGGTAAAAGTAAACGGTATTTCAGTAGCAGTCTAGGTATATGAAACATATGATTAAAGGAGGTAAAAGTTTTGATTATATTCAGCATGGGGTGAAAATATGAAACAAGCATTGATTACTGGAATTACAGGCCAGGACGGTTCTTATTTAGCAGAATTATTGTTAAATAAAGGATATAAAGTTTATGGGTTAAAAAGACGAACTGCAACAGAAAACGATGAAAACATTAAACATCTAAAAGACGAGATTGAATTTCTTTCAGGAGATTTACGTGATTTACCTTCCTTAATTCAAGCTGTTAAAGTTTCCAATCCAGATGAAGTATATAATTTGGCCGCCCAATCTTTTGTCGCAACCTCTTGGCTTCAACCTATTTATACAGTGGAAATAACTGCCCTTGGAGTCACAAATATGCTTGAAGCGATTCGGCTTACCAAACCAGATGCTAAATTTTATCAAGCATCTAGTAGTGAAATGTTCGGAAAAGTAGTGGAAACTCCCCAGAAAGAAACAACTCCATTTTATCCAAGAAGCCCATATGGAGTGGCTAAAGTATACGGACATTGGATTACTGTGAACTATCGAGAGAGCTATGATAATTTCGCATGTTCAGGAATTTTATTTAATCACGAATCTCCTCGCCGCGGTTTGGAGTTCGTTACAAGAAAAGTAACAGATGGAGTGGCTAAAATTAAACTCGGGTTGCAAGATAAACTCCATTTAGGCAACTTGCATGTGAAGCGAGATTGGGGCTATGCCGGAGATTACGTTAAAGCGATGTGGCTTATGCTCCAACAAGAAAAGCCAGACGACTATGTTATTGCTACTGGTGAAACTCACACAGTTCAAGAATTAGTTGAAATTGCCTTTAGTTATGTCGGATTAAACTGGGAAAATCATGTCATTCAAGATCCAAAGTTTCTGAGACCCGCTGAAGTAGATCTTCTATTAGGAAATCCAGCAAAAGCGAAAAAAGCATTAGGCTGGAAACCAGAAGTGAAGTTTAAAGAACTAATTACAATGATGGTCGATAGCGATTTAGAACGACAACAACAGCAAAGAAAAGGATTATGAGATTTGATTTTATAACCTTTTTATATTACCTATCCCTCTTGACTTGTACTTTAACTTTATTTTTATGTAGGGAGGACATTATGATGACAAAATTTTATCCTATCGCTAGTCCTATATTAAATGGAAATGAAAAACAATATGTCATGGACTGCCTCGATTCTAATTGGATATCTTCAAACGGGTCATATATTCAAAAGTTTGAAGAACAATTTGCACAGTACTGTGGTGTGAAACATGCTATTTCTTGCAGTAACGGAACAACCGCTTTACATCTTGCTCTGTTAGCATATGGGATTAAAGAAGGTGATGAAGTAATAATTCCGACTTTTACATTCGTTGCAACAGCAAATGCAGTCGTCTATTGTGGAGGAACTCCTATATTTATTGATTCTGATTCAACAACATGGAATATTGATCCTGCGAAAATAGAAGAAAAAATCACACCGCATACAAAAGGAATTATCCCTGTTCACATCTATGGTCATCCAGCTGATATGGACCCTATTAAAGAATTGGCAAGGAAATATAATTTATTTGTTATAGAAGATGCTGCTCAGGCTGTAGGAGCGCAATACAAAGGGAAAATGACAGGAGCAATTGGTGATTGTGCTACTTTTAGTTTGTTTGGTAATAAAATTATTACCACCGGTGAAGGTGGAATAATTACTACTAATAATGACCACATAGCTGAAAAGGTTCGAATTCTAAAATCACAAGGAATAGACTTAAAACGCAAATATTGGTTTCCAGTTATCGGGTATAACTACCGTATGACCAACATTCAGGCAGCAATCGGCTGCGCTCAACTCGAAAACATTAACTGGCATATTCAGCAACGAATTAGAATTGCTAATCAATATACGCAAAACTTAAAAAATGATCATCGTCTCATATTACCTATCGAAAAAGAATGGGCTAAAAATGTATATTGGATGTTTAGCATAATATGTAAAGATTTTACTGAAAACGAACGGAATTTGTTAATGGATCGCTTAATAGATAAAGGAATCGAAACTAGACCTTTTTTCTATCCTATGCATGCATTGCCTACTTACCAAAATTTACAAGATTCAGTAGAATTCCCTATAATAAATCGTATTTTTGCTCAGGGTATTAATGTTCCAAGTTACGGAAGCTTGTCTGATGATGATATTCGATATATTAGCTTAAAAATAACGGAAACATTAAACGAGATAAATACTTAGGAAATGATATCAAGCTTTTATCTCCCACTGAAGAATGAAACACCACTCACTTGCTTAATCAAACTAACAAAATTCACCTTACTACAAATATAATTAACTTCTCTATTTCAATCCTTATTCTCCATATTAGACAATAAAGCAAGCTTAGCCGAGAGATGATTAAAACACAACTCCTCTCCAAAAAAATATGTAGCGATAGTAAAGTCTAGTATCATTAAACAGCAAAAGTATTAATTATGTATGGACACATCTCTTCTGCTATGCATTGTACTGAATTCACTATGATGTGTCCTTAGAACTATACACACGTTAACTACAAGAAAATGGATATTATACCTAAAAAGAATTGATATTTAAAATAGCTCGTTCACCTTGCATTAAAGTAAGAAGACTTAGACTGTAAAAAGGGAACTAGCATGTACAATTCAAGTTAATATCTTTCACTTCTTTTACTCAATGAAAACCTTATGCTTAAAGCCTCCTTAAATTATTAATGTGCTTTGAATAGAGGTACAACTATAAAATCATTCTATCTAAGAAGTTAAAGTGATCCCATTAAATAACATTGTACATGCATCTTTATTGCGAATGTAATCCCTTACTGGATACATTTTAAATTGAACAACACAAGTATGCTTTAACTCCCAGTCAAGTTCTTTTATTTCCTCTATATCTCCATCTAAAATAAGAAGAACCTGAAAGTTATGTTTAACCATACTTGATAAAATTTTTTCAAGCTCCGCAGCTTCTTCATACGTTCCACCTGAGCGTACAAAAAGAATCCATTCACTTGTTTTTGTACAGTTTAAGAAACGTTGAATACGGCGATTGTATTTTTCTTTTCTCTCCGTATATTGTGGGAATGAAGTTGGAGTATTAACAGTTGCTAAAAAATCGTGTACGAAATCTATATTGTACAAATTATCTCTAAGTATTAAATTATGTCCACCTTCAGGCGTGTAACAAACAAAGGTAAGGTATTGTAATTCTAAAAAATTTATAAATCTATTGTTTAATAGTTGGTTTACGTCTTTTAAAGAAGGACTTCTCACCCAATCTAAAAATCCAGAAAACGGTCTTAACTTAAATTGATTTAACCAAAAGCCTACATAACAATCTGCTCCCAAACTAAAAATTGCATGATAATTTCTTTTAATATCTGCTAACTTCATTTCTGTATTCACCCCTTTATTCTATATAATATGTTTTCTAGATAGACAAGTTGCATTATAAACTTAAAAATAGACTTTATATAAAAATAATATTCTATATATCATATCCATTTTGGATTTTCTTACGCATAAGCCATTACTATGTAGAATACAAAATGTTGTATTTTCATATCAACAACAGAAAAAACTGAAACAAAATAATTCCTGTTCCAGTCCTTTAAATCGCCTCTAAGATATATCTGTTACAATCATTCAAGTAAAAAACAAAAACTAATCATTAGTTTGAAACGCCCGTAATTCTCTAATTGAGGCAGCATCTAAGGAAGCAATCTTTTTTTCTAACATTTCCTTAGCATAATTATATAATTGAAAATCTATTTCATTTTTCTCTACAATCTTATCAATAGCTGTTTGCGGAATGTGTTCCCTTCGAGCTCTTTGTGCATTAACATTTAATTTTTGATATTTAACATTCTTCCAACCAAATTCCTTTTTCATAATATACAAAGATTCGTCGAACAACTCCGTAATACCTACTACAGAAAAATTATTTGCTATAGTCTCTTTTGCTATTTCTAAATCTGCAATATCACTACCTGTAATGAAACGAGTTTGGAAGTTAATCGTATAATAATCGAAATCTGGGTTATTTATATATTCATCAATTGTCCCTTCAAAAAATAATTCTTTATATTGATCTAGATTCTTATGAGCAAAATAAAACCATGAAAGGACTTGATCAACTGGATTCCTTAACATTGTAATATAAGTGCACGGTCTAGAAATATGGTGATGTACGCCAAACAAGAGGTGACCACATAAAGTATCAGCTGTTGTTAGCTTTTCTTTTAGTAACAACACACTTTGCTGATTCAATCCATAGCGATTAACATCGTAGAGGATATTATCAGCGTATTGCCTATAAATTATATCTGTTAATGTAGTTCCTCCCGATTTTGGTATGTGAATATAAATCAACAAAGGTTTTTGTTTGCTACTGCATTGCTTTTTTGTCATATAATCCCCACTTTCAGTCTAATAATTATGTGATTTGTATATATTTCATTTCAGTGTATGAATCATAACACTTTTTATTACTGAAATTCCTTCTCGAATCTATTGTTTTTCCATAATATACTTTATACATTTCATATATAATTATTTAAGTCACTATCCTACTCTTATGAAGTAAAACTACTATCATTGGAGGCTCTACTATCTTCTTTAATTCTCCCTAACTCTTGAAATAGAAGATGTTATCGCTCACAAATAGGGAACAAAATATAAGAACGAATTACACTGAACAAAACGAGCTTATCAACTAACTTTTCGTCTCGAAGAAATGTATGATTTATGTAAAACGTTATCCTTCATTGACATCTAATACATAATTCGTATTATGCTACACAAAATTGTCTAAAATTGCATAAATTAGATAGAAACTTGTATATCATGAGATAAAGGTGGTACAAACTGATGAGAATTCTAATTTGGACTCAAAACGAGTCACCTGGCGGGGGAACAAGGCTTTTAGCTAACCTTCTACCAGCTATGGCCCGACAAGATGATATTGAGTTGATTCGAATAATTGTCTCTCCTAGATCCAAATTTAAAGAAAGAATCAATACAACAAACTTATCAAACGTTGAAATAATTTATTTTGATGGGGAGATTAATTCACAAAAAGGAAAAAATTTCATTAAAGATTGTCACGTCATCTATTATTTTTGGCCGCATCATCAAAAATATGTTGATGTTAACAGACCTAGTGTTTGTACATTTCACGATGCTACTATTCTTGATTTTGTTCCTCCATTTACAAGTGGAACATATATAAGGGAATACTGGGAAGACTTAAAAAAATGGTTAGATGGTTGTACTACTGTAATAGCCCCATCACAATATGTAAAAAGCCGTATCATTGCACACTTTGGAGATGATTTGCAAAGTACTGTTGTTATTCCTCATGCTATTTTGCCAATTGGATATTCTTCTGAACTATTTTCAGACTCAAGTTTTACATCATTCTTACCCACTGAATACTTTGTATATCCTTCCAATACATCTCCGCATAAAAATCATTATAATTTGCTACTCGCATACTCAAAATTTACAAAACGAAAAAAATATCCGTTAGTTCTATTTGGCCCTTATACAGACTTACTTCAAAATGAGCCACCATCATGGCCAGAAATCCCATTTATTCCGACGCTGGTTTCTTTAATAAAACGATTAGAACTACGGAGAAGTGAAGATATATATCCAATTGGATTTGTAACTGATCAAGATGTTGCACCTCTTATAAAAAATGCTAAAGCATTAATTATGCCCAGCTTGTCGGAAGGTGGAGGAAGCTATCCTGTAGAAGAAGCGTTAAGATTAGGAGTTCCAGTTCTTTGCTCCGATATTCCTGTTATGCGTGAGCATCTATCTCGTCATAGTGCAAAAGTCGTTTGGTTTAACCCAGAATCGGTCGATTCTATTTTGCAAGCTCTTGAAGAGATAACTATAAATTATGATGAGTATAAATTATCTACTGTCCAAGGTATAAACGATCCTGCTGAATCATGGGAAGATATTGCAAAAAAATATATACATGTAATGCGCCAAGCATATCTTAAGTATTACAATAAATAAAATGAAACTTCTTTATGTATCTTAAAAGAAACCCCTACTTCCACAAATAGCGAGATAAATATTTAATAGTTATACACAATCAATATATCTTCTTCATCCGCATTTTAAATTACGATTAGAGTAAAGCTTTTCATATAAAGATAATTTTATATAATTTTTAAGAATCCCTAATAGCTTACACATACTATTAATTAGCGGGCATTATTTATTTTTGATTTATAAAAGTAAGCCACACTTACCCTAGCTTAATACCCCACTTCTGTACTATAAAGGCCGTATAACACATAAACTGTATACAACTTTAAACATAAGGCTTATCCGCTTTGCGGTTAAAACTGAACACTATTGCATAGTGACATAATCACGTAGAGAAAGAATATAATAAAACGTCACATAGCATTATTGACCAAATTTAAAACAACAGTTAGTACTCCTGTAAAATATAGAAGATTATTTTTGATTTATTATTTGAATTTAAAGATATAAAGGGGGCACAACTATGAGTTATTACGGCCAAAATCAGCCTACCATTATCGATATGATAAGAAAAATCATGCAACTCTCTAACGAAGCAATTGTTCACCAGGCATATATACAATTTTTGCACAGGAAACCATCAGACGAAGAAGAGCAATATTTTTTGAAAAAACTCAAACACAAACCCAAAATAGCAATGATTCAAGAAATTATGATAAAGGAAGAAACACAAGCACAATATACAAAAGTAATTCAAATAAACGAAGCCAGATCCAATGAAACAAAAACAATTTCACATATTATTCAGATTTTTTACCATTTCGATGACAAAAAGTTTCTCCATTCATTATACGAACAATTTTTAAACCGCTCCCCAGACTCAATAGGCTTTCAAAATCATTTAAGTGCTTTAGCTTCAGGATTTCCAAGAATACAGTTAATGGAACGATTTTTATTATCTGAAGAGTGTCAAAAATTTTTAGAAACTCCCCTTTCACACCCCAAAATTCAAACAAGTCAGAAAGCTTTTCCGAAAATCGGCCTTTTTCTCGGCTATTCAGGAACAGTCGGTAATTTTGGCGGCGAAGGAATTGGGCGCTTTTCTATCCGGCTAGCAGAAAGCTTACTGCACCTTGACAAGGATGCAACCGTAACCGTCGCAATCGATGCAATAAATTATGTGCATATTAGTGATTCATTTAAGAACGTCTCATTATCCTTTCCTAATAGATTCTCTACCAAAAAATTCTATAATGTACAATCAGTAAATACCACTTTTCCGGTTGATATTTGGATTGTCCCTTATGTAGGCATGGAGCTAGCTTTACAATTAGAGAAACCAATGATTGTTTGTTTACACGATTTAGTATACATGCATTTCAAAGAACAATATGATAAAACATATCCAAATTTCTATGCTCAATTTCATATCAAGGTTAATCAATTAGTGACAAAAGCAAAAAAAGTCGTATTTAACTCTAACTTTATAAGAGATCATGAAGGGATGAAGTTTTTAAAACTACCGCCAGAAAAAATGCATGTAATCAGATTAGCTCCCCCATCTGAGGAATATAAATCTGTCAGTTCATTGAATGAAAACACCTTCAGACAGAAGTACAATTTAAATAACGACTATATTTTTTATCCTTCTGTGATTCGTCTGCATAAAAATCATGATCGGTTGATTGAAGCTTTCTTCAAGTTTAAGCAAGCTCATATAGGCACTACCTCTAATCTTCGTCTAGTTTTAACTGATCATTTCCACGGTAGACCTACGGAAGAAGAGATTGTAAAGGTGCTTAATAATTGCGAGGATCCATATATACGAGATAGTGTTGTATTTTTAGGTAGAATACCAACAAACGATGTCCCACTCTTGTATAAACATGCAATAGGAACCATTGTTCCTACACTTTTTGAAGGAAGCTGTCCTTTTCAATTATTGGAATCTTTAATTATGGATACTCCTGTAGCAGTTAGTAAACTTGAAGTTGTTGAAGAAATTATAACGGATATTGAAAAATTCATCCCATTTAATCCATATTCTGCAAATGAAATGATGCTTGCTATTCATCATCTTTGGCAACACAATAACACTCTCTTAACACAACAACAAATAGCAATTGAACATATCCTAAAGAGAACTTGGAGCAACGTTGCACAGGAATACTATGCACTACTAACGGAAATCTTCATAAATAATTAATTAAAAGTATAATAAGCACCATTGAACAAATAGACAGTATGTTTAAAGATTGACTCTTAATAATCATTATGAAAAGAGCCCACTTTCTTATAATCCTAGAGGAGAAAGTGGGTTTTGTATTGATGTAATATAAATATTTAATATATCTTCCATAAACAGCAACTCCACTCCTTTCTTCTCAAAAACTTCTTTGAGTTACCCTCTACATGAAAATATCATTTCGAATTATAGTTCTTTCCTTATCAATAAGGATTAAAAATAACGTTCCACATTGCAGATTGATTCTACGTTAATAACGGTACTTACCCAAAAACGCTAACAAAAATTCACTATAAGAGCACGCGACACCAATCTTGTATACAATAAAGCTATCATGGATTTATTTTCAATAAAGGAGTATATACAAGATATCCCATCTATACAAAACAACACATCAAACAGAAAATCAACATTTGTTACAAAAATTGAGTGTACCACTTTATTAATCAGAACCAGTCATGAACCAACTGGTTTATTTTTGAAAAGGAATCTTAGCTCATGGGGTTTCTTGAACATTAACAGATATTCATTGTGAAAGTTTCCATTCAGAAAACATACGTGCCTTTTTAAGTACCGATGTAGCTGGGATAGGATTATCAAATAAGCAAATAATGCAGTATTGTAGTAAGAGATGAACAATTGAAACCTATTTTCGCACCATGAAAATCAAGCTTTCTTTAGAACGATATCAAGTACGAAAGCACTAGTTTATGGACCTTGTTGAATTGTAGTTCCACGATTTGTATGCTGATAGAGAAAATGTCATTTATAGTGAGCATACATCAATGGCAAAAGAAAACTAAAACAGTTAGATTGAGTTCGTTTATACCTCAGCAAAAGCAAGAGAGCCTTTAGACATAACTCAAAAACAGCTGCAAGTTGCGTAAGGAGAACTTTCAATTCATTTTACATGGTAAATTTTCTTGCGTTTTTGAGCAAGTACAGTTAATAAGCGGACAGGAGCTTCTGTATAAACAATATTTGAATAAGACATCCATTTTATAAGTAATATCATCACCTATTCACTATGAACCACATATAATTTTATTAAACGAGTTATTAGTTATTAAGTCCGTTTTAATATTTATAAGCTTTAATATTAAATATGGATATATAAGTACATCTACATGTAGTTAATTGTTATACTTATACAATAAAGGTATCGACAAAAGCAATCATTATGCCTCAAATAAAAATGTATTTTAAACTAACATGCTAATAGCTGAATAAGCATACTTTAATGTAGTTGTATAATCCACACATCAACAGCTCGTGAAACTTCTTTTACATGATTTTAATTAAAGGAACCAGTATTACTCAACTTGTCTTATTTAGATTATGGGATTAAAAAAGTACGGGGCTAGTAGTTATAATAATATTCACGACACGTTATTTCTCGAGGTACCCCAAAAGCAACTACTTAATAAAAAGAATATAAACAACAAAAATGCTTGTAAATGGACTTATGTTGTTACTAAATACCAGCTTTTATTGGATAATAAACACATGCTTCTTAAAAGAGCCGCACAGGTACAAAACCCTGTACTTATTTTATTAACCCTAACATCGAAGTTTAATACTACTAGAAAGTTGGAATAATATGAAACTTCTTTTAACTATCTGGAGGGTCTGGAAAACGCTTATGGCCATTATCAAACAATTCTAGATCTAAACAATTTTTAAAAATACTTCGTAACCAGTATGGTGTTCAGGAATCTATGATTCAAAGAATTGTGAGGCAAGTTCAATCTATTGGTCTAACAAACTCTACTTATATAACAACTTGCAAATCTCAAACTGATATTATTCAAAATCAACTTGACGATAAACTTCCTCTTATCATCGAACCAGATCGACGAGATACCTTCCCTGCTATTGCTCTAGCATCTGTCTATCTCTACTCTGTTCTAAATGTTGATGTAAACGAGACTATTTGTATCATGCCTGTTGATGCTTATGTAGAGAATTCTTTCTTTGAAGCCCTACTTAAACTTAATCAAATATTGGCGGACTCAAATGCATCACTTGCACTTATGGGCGTTCGACCTTCACATCCTTCTGAACAGTATGGCTATATTACGACTACCCCTAGTCACCCTTTATCAGCACAAACACTTCCATATATGAAAGTTAACCATTTTATTGAAAAACCATTACAAAACAAAGCAAAAGAACTTATTAAACAAGAAGCGCTTTGGAATTGCGGCGTATTCGCCTTTAAATTAGAATTTTTAATTCAATATCTAACTTCTATGAAAATACCAGTTCAGTATGAAGAGCTTATCCAACAATATTCCACCCTTCCTCAAAGAAGCTTTGACTATGAAGTTGTAGAAAAATGCGATGATATTGTAGTAATGCCATATGAAGGAGCATGGCGTGACTTAGGAACTTGGAGTACCCTCACAGAGGTTATGGATGCACAAATTATTGGAGATGGAATGCTAAGTAAAAATACCGTTAATACTCATATCATCAATGAACTAAATCTCCCTCTTGTTGTAGCAAATATCAGTAATAGCATTGTAATAGCGAGTCCTGAAGGTATTTTGGTAGCTGATAAACAGGAAAGTGGAAAAATTAAAGAACTTATAAATCACGAAAATCCAAGACCTATGTATGAAGAAAAACGCTGGGGAAACTACCGTGTTCTAGATTACGAAAAACTTAAAGATGGAAATGAAGTTTTAACCAAACGATTAAAAATTTTAGCTGAAAAAAATCTCAGTTATCAAATGCATTTTAAGCGCGAAGAAGTTTGGACAATCATTGCAGGAGAAGGCGAACTTATTATAGACGGGAAATTCAAAATGATAAAACCTGGAGATGTTATTTATATTCCGGCTAAGACAAAGCATGGGGCGCGTGCGATTACCGACTTAGAATTTATTGAGGTACAAATGGGAAGTCAGTTAGTAGAAGATGATATTGTGCGCACTCATATGACATGGGAGGAAATTGAACGAGATTTCAAATAAAATATCCACTAAAACCATTTATTGGGTATACCCCTTATTTTCAGTGAAATTTGTAACCTGTCTATAACGTTTTATTTATTTTTTCATTAAATAAAATGAGAATGTACGAAGGAGTTAAATTTTCTTTTCCCTTCCATTGAAAGAATCCCCTACCTCTTGGACTGCTTTTTCGTCAAGTGACACACCTGTTTCGGTTCTGGTGCAAACATTTTTTTGGGATATAAAGAAGAAGATATTCCTAATGGAATCTGCTTTTATGCCGTAATACTGAATAGTTGATGAATGAAGTTCATTTGATTTTGGACAGACTTCTCCCCTTGAGAGGTTTGCCCTTTTTTATCATGTGCATGGCTTCAATCCCGGCAAGAATCCATTTGGCAGTCCGAAAGGATTTAAATCCTAACATGGAGTTCAGCCGAGATACGTATAAAATGGTGGTTTAAAACACAATTATTAATTTTATAATAGTGCTATTAAGCCTCACCATACCATTTTGGGAAAATTGTACGTTTAGAGGCACCTTTCCAGAAAACCTTATATTTATGAACAGAGGGTAAAACTCAATAATATCAACATTTTCTGACTATAATTATGTTCATAAAGTGTGTAAACAAATCCGTTTTCAATTAAACCTAATTTCTTATTTTTCTGAACATGTAGTTACCTGTAAAAAAGTCTATAATGATAAGATTTTGTATCCCTTAGCGTACAAATTTCCCAGAATGATATGGTGGCCCCTACCTAGGAAAAGAATAACGGTTTTTGATACTTCGAGGTATTAAAATCTTTCAAGTTAAGGTAAACATATAGCCCCCCTATAAATCCCCTGAAAAAATCGACATATCTACTTTTAAATCTGACTAAAGATGGGATTAGGAGCTTCAAGACGCTAAGATGCTTCCTTGTTTAAAATATCCTATCCCGTTAATTTCTATATACATTGAACTACATTTAATTTTTAGAATGTGAAGGTAAAAAAACGAACATAAGACGAATATCTTCTCTTAGAAACGTTTTTACATGGTAATATTTTATGTTGGTCCTATATGACCACAAAGATTAGATAAATAAACTATATTCTAATCCTATGAATGGAGGTGAAAAAGCTTGCACAAAAGAGACTTCCAGAAAAATGTTTTTGAGCATGAATTTATCATAAACAAAGAGGATAGACAAAATTTTTACGGTCATAAAAGCGTAATGATTTGGTTAACTGGTTATTCTGGATCAGGAAAATCAACACTTGCAAATGCTCTTCAACTCGAATTATTTAAAAAGGGGATTTGTGTTTATGTGCTCGATGGAGATAATCTAAGGCTTGGAATTAATAAAGATCTCTCGCATGCAAAGAAGGATAGAAAAGAAAATGTAAGAAGAACAGCAGAAATTGGTAAACTCTTTGTAGATGCTGGTTTTGTTGTTCTTGCTGCATTAATTTCCCCTTATCAAAGTGACCGTGAGGCCGCAAGGTTACTATTTGATAAAGACGAATATATAGAAATTTATGTACATTGTCCTATTGAAGAATGTGAAAAACGAGATCCAAAAGGGCTTTATAACAAGGCAAGAAATGGAGAAATACCCCATTTCACTGGAATTGATGACCCATATGAAAAACCACTAAATCCAGAAATCACTCTTGATACAAGTCAACTTTCGATTGAAGAGTGCGCTTTTAAAGTTATGAGTTATTTATTTGATACAGCCAAAATAACTGAGTAAAAGGAGTGAACTTTATGACTTTAGTAATTCCTCATGGTGGGAAATTAATTAATCGAATTAATCTTAATCTTGATATCTCTACTATTACTCATGAAGTTGAAGTTGATACAATGGCCCTATCTGATTTGGAATTAATTGCAAATGGAGCATATAGTCCTTTAACAGGATTTTTTTCAAAAGAAGACTATGAATCCGTTCTTTCTAGACTGCGGCTAAAAAATGAAGTTGAAGAGGCAAAAAAGGTGTTTCAAACAACGGACTCTCAACACCCCGGCGTAAAAAAACTTTTTAGTCGGCCTAACGTATATTTGTCAGGACCAGTTCATTTAATAAAGATCCCTCCAAAAAATAAAAACTTTACGCAATTTTACAAAACACCTTCGCAAATAAGAAGAGAATTTAAAAATAGAAATTGGAATACAGTTGTAGGATTTCAAACAAGAAACCCAGTTCATAGAGCACATCAAATGACCTTTAAAGGGAATTATGCAGATGTAGATATAACGGATCCTTCATTACCGAAGTTACCGACATATAAAAGTTTCTATGATAAAGAAACATTAGACCTAGTTGTAGAAATATTCCAAGATGATTTTCTAATGTACCAGTATTCCAAAGACAGCCTCTTAGTAAACAAGTATTTCATTCATATGGATTAGGTTATCTTAAATTTAGCTATTGATGGTAAAGAGGAGAATTATATAATGAGTATTTCAATTATAATTATGGGGATGGTTGTAGGGGTGCTAGTTGGAATGACAGGAATAGGAGGAGCTGCATTACTGACGCCATTTCTATTAACGGTAGGCATTACCCCTTCTATAGCAGTTGGTACAGATCTACTGTATAATTCTATCACTAAAATGGTTGGGATAACCCAACATTGGAAACAAAAAACAATTAACTTCAAACTAGTAAGATATTTAGCTTTAGGTAGTATACCTAGTGCAATTATCGCAATAACAACCATTCACTTCTTACCAATTTTGCATCAAAATCGAGAAGAACTGCTCAAATATATAATAGGTTATGTTCTAATTGTTGCAGCCATCTCTATTTTCATAAAAATCCTTTTCTACAATCAATCTGTTCCAAATTACTTTCAAAAACAAACTTTAGAACAAAAGAAGAATGTAACTATTTTTATTGGTGCTATACTTGGTTTTGTTGTTGGCCTTACCTCTGTTGGCTCTGGTTCTTTATTTGCTATTGTTATGATATATTTATATCAAATGAAGACATCTGAATTAGTAGGAACAGATATTACACATGCTTTTATATTAGTTACTGTAGCAAGTATACTAAATATGAAGTTAGGAAATGTAGATTATATATTAACAATTAATTTGCTTATCGGTTCTATTCCAGGAGTCATCATAGGTAGTAAATTATCTAGCAAGATTCCTGTTAAACCACTTCAGTTTCTTTTAGCATTAATTATTTTCATTAGTGGACTGAAATTAGTCATTACGTATTGAAAATTAGAAAAAAGGACAAATGTTCGTTTAAAAGTGTTTTAGTTTTTTATCTAAAAAGTTTTTCACGATATCTTGATTGTTATGATTTTTATTTCCTATTCTATAATTGATCTCCTTGACAAATTTTTCAGGGGTTTCCAGTAGCTGATCAAAATGTACATCAATAATATCTTTGTTTTCTTGCTCGAGTTGATTCCGATAATATATATAAAGTTTTCTTGATAACGTGTCAAGATATTTACAGCTGTTTGTTCGTCAATCTTATTCCTATTAACTAGCGAAGATACGGACTCTTGTATTGGTCTCCAAGTAAATATATATGTAATGTCTCCTAACAAATTAAGATGTGGTTTCCATATATCAAATGTTAAAACCATTCTAGGGTCTTTCAATCCCCATAAAGGTTTAACATGTTTGTTTAAAAAAGAGAGGATATCACTTGATAGATCGATAGAGCAACGAAGTTCTTCTCTTTTAGGTGTATTATCCTACGCAGCACCAACTGTATGAAGAATTTTGTCATTTAGATAAACAAAATCTACATTTTCAAAATAACCTTTTGGATTAGTAGATGAGGGCTTTAATAAAGAATCTCCCATATGTATCCCTAAAACATCCAACATTCCAGCTGTCGCACTGGAACCAGAACGATGAGAAGATAATATTAAAAATAATTTGCTTTTACTTAGGATATTCAAAGAAACTCCTCCTTTTAACAACTTTCATTACTACCACTAATTATTATCCCTTTCATAAACACATTATAAAAAAATGTATTTTTTAAGACCTTCTTTATTTCAGCATAACCTTTAGTAAAAGCTAAAAAATATAAAAAATTACCGCACTCATAGTTCACATCCTCAAAAACTTGCATATAATAGTATGCACTCATTTCTGACATGAGTCTTAATCAAAAGAACACTATATCTAAGTGCTCTTTTTATTTCAATTTTATGTGAATAAGTACAAGAAAAATAACTTATATTTCCTGAAAAAACGACAAAATAGAGCTGCATATTAGCAGCTCTATTTTTCACAGGTCCATCAGGAGTAATAGGAAAACACCGCTGTATTGTATATATATGTTTGATTTTAAAACTTTAGAATACAAACAGAAAAATATTTTGTACCAACATTATTTAACTGTATGAGTATTTTCCTTTAACGTAAAAGGAATGAAAAAATGTGTCCGAATTGTATCTAAATGTACGTACAATTTCCCCGAAATGATATGGTGCCCCTCGTAGTAAACGACTTAGTGGTATCAATGTATAAGATATTGTCCCGATGGGACAAGTACATGATTGGTACTCTTTACGTTGGCAAATTAAGATTTAATTTAAAACATGGAAATCATCCTTTCATATTCATCATTGTAGAAAGATAAAACAAGAAAGATTGGAATGCTATTTGTATGGGTTTAGCTTGATAGCGATGTGGCCGAACCCCAAGTAAAAAAGAAAGTCACACATTAAGTATACAAAGCATAAATTTTCTACAATTTCAAAAAAGAATGTACATATATAATGTACATTCCGTATCAATAGATAAATAGCGCTAATATACGTTTTTTATTTATGTACAAAGTAATTTTTGGTAGTCTCAAAGCAACTTTACTCAATAATAAATTAGGCCCTATACCAATCGTACTTTCAATCCGTGTGCGTTCATATATTTCTCGCTTGAACTTTAATGCGAACTCGCGCGGATTACTGGCAAACAAATGAATGCTTGCAGTCATATCCATAAAAAATTCATCGATACTATATTGATGAAAATCTTCCGGCGCGACATACTGCAAAGCTAAACCCGTTATGAAAGTTGAACACTTCATATACGTATGCATAATTGGATTCACAATAATAATATCTGGTCGCTTCGGTATTTCGTACAAACGAGCCATCTTCTTTATTCCTAACGCTTTTAATGGCGGTGTTGCCGCTAATACAATTGATCCGCTCTGATTCACATCCCCTACGACAGCCAATTTTGTATATCTTGGATCAAGTCCTTTTTTAATACATGATACACTCGCATAAAAGCTACGAAGATCTACACAAAGAATAATACGATTCGGTAAAAGAAAATAATCATACAAGGTAATCACTCCTAAATAAAGAACGTTTGTTCTCATTATATACGAACTCTTGTTCTTTTTGAAGGTATTTCTATGAAAATTTTGGTTAAAATAACCTTTACTAAATTCTAAGAAAACCTTAAAGAATTTCCCTCTGTATTCATAGGAATTGTTTTCTATACCGAAAAATATAAATAGATACAGGGAGAAACAACTAAATTCTTCGTGAATAGGTACGGTATTTTAGAACTCATTTTTTAGTAGTGTTTTTTTATAGAAAACAAAATATTATTGGTTATTTTCTCAACGTTGTTTTTCTAGTTTTATCATTCAAATTTAAATACATATTTATTTAATCTACATAAACTAAAAATATATAAGTGCATACTTTATGAATTTTTTATAATAACATCTCGAACAGACTATCATAAATCGTAAGTTTAATAACTCGGATACATTAATCACCTCCAATAAAGTTCCGAATAGCCAAGTACTATAGCTTGTATTTCTTTTAAAATAAACATTCAAATCTCTAATTATATAATTTTGTACGAGAAAGGGATTGAATTTATGCACAATCTTAATTTCATTTGTGAACAATTTGCTACAATACTTAAAGGAAAAAGTAAAATAAGTCAAGGTGGTTGTTCGGTGTCTTTTCACCGCGATTTTAGCGTGCTTGTTCAAGGAAAACGGAGTACCAATGTAGTACCCGTCGGAGTAAGTTTTGAATCGTTGGATCAAAATGGTAATGCATTAAATTTAGGCGAAATCGCTGTTCTACAAGAAGAGATTCCTGCATTTATGCAATCAATTATACAACAAGGAATTATTGTCAGTGCTTTACATAATCACTGGCTGTACATGAATCCCTTAATTATGTATATTCATGTCCAATCGGTAGAGCCCCCATTACATTTTGCACAAAAGTTGGCGAATTCTTTTTTATCCTTAAGTAGCTATCCTATTGCTAATAATGAAGGGCAATGATTGGTGTTTGGAATAATTACATTTTCTATATGTGTAAACATAATAAAATCATTTCACTTTTTGCCAAAAAGTAAAAAAACTGCCTATCAAATTTTTAGATAGGCAGTTTTTGAATCTATTAAAATAAAGTACCCTACTATTTTATAAAATATTATTGCCTAAACAAAAAATACAGATTTTCAATTCACTGTGGCTTTCTTATCTCATATATTCCTCTAAAGTTAGTTTTTCCTTATATATTTTTTAGCAATTTCTCCTACATAGCGAATATACCAAGGCTCATACGCATAAACAGTCATATTTCTCTATTCTTTTGGATAACAAATGATATATCCTGCACGATGCGTATTTTCTTTCGGCCACTTCCCTTCCTTCGTCTTAGCACACCATAACTCTAATTCATTATTTGTATCTTTAACATCCATCGTTAAGCCTAGTTGATGTTCGATATGTCCCGTTTTTTCAAAAAAGCCCCCTATACGTGAAGTGAACCCGAATAGTGGTACATGAAAAAAACACCTCCTGAATTCGCATAC
>NZ_JBMDKC010000096.1:0-20733 GCF_057809515.1 Bacillus sp. FG16 | reverse complement strand
TTTATCAAGCTGCCTAATGAAATAACCGTGTCTAACTTTTAGGGGTCACTTCATTATAGTGCTCTTTTATCAATTGGGTGCGCCTTTCAAATTAAATTTTGTAACGCCCTACTAAAATAACGCTTTTATTTAGATTAATGATTTTTGTATTTTTTAATTTTTTCATCACAAGTAATTTTTATAATTAGTTAATTTCTCAATTTAGTTTGTGTATATAATTCCATTCAAAGATACATAATACCCACGTAACTATTTAAAAACATTTCGTTTTTATATCTAAGTTCAAAAAGGAGCTACATAACATGGATAAAAAAGATATATTAAGTCAACAACTTGATCATGTGTCATCAGATGCGCTAAATACTCCTAGTAAGGCCCAAGAGCAAATGCAAGAAACATCTCAACAGGCACATAATTCAAACAAAAAGGGTAGCACTCAATCTTTACATGTTGAAGATTTACCACATTAAGACATATATACTACAACGAACAAATAGTAAATTTCAAGGGGGAAATCTTAAGATCGAGTGAACTTAATTTTTTCTCCTTTTTCTATTGAAAGTCACTTTAATAGAAAATCTGTACACATCTTTGACAGATCCACCATCGTAACCTCCTGAAAATTCGTGATAATATTTTTTGTCGAATACGCTGAATTTCGACATTGTACGACATATATTATCTCCCTTAGTGAATCCCTGTCCCTCAGGGATTTCTCCTTTTATTAAATACTCTTCGCTTCACTAAATTTTCATCCTTAATAAAATTTAATTACTCCAATGAATAAACATGCGACAGTATCGTGTTTTGATAAAAACTATAAAACAAACTTAACACTAAGAGTAGAATTTTTCTTCTTCTCTTTTTATAAACATAAAAAGAAGCTCTATTTATATAGAGCCCCTTTCTAATTTTATAATTTACTAGACTGTAACCCCTGGATAAACGGTACTACTTCAGGATTTACAAGCGATGATAAATCACCTAATTCTTTTCCTAAGTAAGCTGCTTTAATAACACGGCGCATTACTTTAGAATTACGTGTTTTCGGTAAATCTTCTACAACGTGGATATCTTTAGGACACAACGCTTTTCCAATATGTGAGTTTACTAAACTCATTAATTCTTTCTTTAAATCTTCTGTAAATATTACCCCTTCTCGTAATACAGCAAAGCAATGACAAACTTCACCTTTCACTTCGTCAGGTACACCAATTGCAGCAGCTTCGATTACATCGTTATGTTTCACAAGAATAGATTCATATTCAGCAGGTCCAATACGTTTACCTGCAATATTTAACGTATCGTCTGAACGCCCTGTGATGATATATTGTTCACCATCGTAAATGACCCAGTCACCGTGGACCCATTTATTTTCAAAACGCGACCAATATGTGTTCACGTAACGTTCATCATCTTCCCAGAAGCTTTTCGTCATACCTACCCAAGGTTTCTCTAAGCATAATTCTCCGACTTCATCTCGAATTGGTTTACCTTGATCATCCAGTACGACAGCTGCCATTCCTGGTAAAGATGCGTTAAAACTAATCGGTGCGATTGGCTTAATAAGAACATTACCGAAAATCCCACCAGAGATTTCAGTTCCACCTGAGTAGTTACAGATTGGAACATTTCCTTTTCCAACTGTTTCAAACAGCCACATCCATGGATCAGGATTCCAAGGTTCTCCTGTTGATGCGAATACTTCCAAACTCTTTAAAGAATGTTTATTGACATACTCATCACCTTTTGCCATTAATGCTCGGATTAACGTTGGCGAAATACCTAGATGAGTAATTTCATATTTATCAACTGTCTCCCATAACCGGTCTGCTTCTGGGAAGTCTGGAACACCTTCGTACATAACCATCGTTGCTCCATTAATGAGTGAACCGAATAATAAAAATGGCCCCATCATCCAACCCATATCAGTTACCCATAATACACGATCACCTTGTTTAATATTCATTCCAAATCCTGCATCAAAAGCTGCTTTCAAAGGAAATCCTGCATGCGTGTGTACTGTTCCCTTCGGCTTACCAGTCGTTCCTGATGTATAAATGAGCATTAATGGATCATCACTTTGCATTTCCTCGGCATGTATGAATGGTTTTTCTTTTTCTAGCGTACTCCACGAAAAGTCATAGTTATGTGGTGTAAAATCATTTCCTGCATGACGAACGATAACAACTTTTTCAACAGTTGGGCAATGTTCACAAGCTTTATCTACTTCATCTTTTAAAGAAACAATTTTACCTCGGCGGGAAAATCCATCTGCGGTAATAATCATTTTTGAACCTGCCGCTTGCACACGTGTCATGACTGCATCAGACGCAAAGCCTGAGAATATTGGTGAAATAATTGCTCCGATTTTCATTACAGCTAGCATCGCAACAACTGTTTCTGGAATCATCGGCATATAAATTGTTACACGGTCACCTTTCTCAATACCCGCATGTTTCAAACCATTGGCAACACGGCTTACCCAGTTATCAAGCTCTTCATATGTAAATGATTTTGAAGTTCCATTTTCCCCTTCGTACTGAAGTGCTGGCTGTATTCTCGTCTCTTCATCCGCAAGCCAGCGGGATAAAGCTGATTCTACAACGTTACATGTTCCGCCATTATACCACTGTGCAAACGGTGTACCATTTTCTAAATCTAACACTTCTGTATAAGGTTTCATCCATTGATAGTCAACTGCTTTTTCTGCCTCTCCCCAAAACCAAGCTGTTTCCTCAATAGATTTATTATAAAAAGTTTCATAATCTTCATATCCCAATGATTTCATCCAACCATATAAACGTGTTTTTTCCTTGTACTCTTCTGTTGGAAACCAAACTGCTTGTTTCAATATTTTCCCCTCCTTAACTTTTTGAGCAAGAAAGCCCTAAATAGGGCTTTTAAACTGGATATACAGGATGTTTACGATCCGTGAATACTTGATATTTACTCATATACATTTCGAAACGTCCTTTTAACTCTTCACGTAAATTGTTTGGATGAACAATACCATCAATCACCATCTCTGATGCTAAATGATAAATATCAATATCTTTCTTATACTCTTCACGTTTTTCAGCAATGAAGCTAGCACGCTCTTCTTCTGGTAAAGCTGCAATTTTATTTGCATATACAGCATTGACCGCAGCTTCTGGACCCATTACCGCAATAGAGGCTGTCGGTAATGCCAGGCAGCAATCTGGTTCAAATGCTGGACCTGCCATCGCATATAAACCAGCACCATATGCTTTACGAACAACGATAGAAATCTTCGGTACAGTTGCTTCACTCATTGCAGAAATCATTTTTGCACCGTGGCGAATAATACCAGCACGCTCTACTTTTGTACCGATCATAAATCCTGGTACATCCGCAAGGAATAATAATGGAATATGATATGCGTCGCATAAATTAATAAACTTAGCAGCTTTATCAGCTGAATCATGGAATAATACGCCGCCCTTCATACGCGGCTGATTTGCAATAATACCAACTGGCTTACCATCAATACGTGCTAAGCCTGTAATTAGCTCTTGAGCAAATAATTTTTTTACTTCATAGAATGAACCTTCATCAATAACTCTATTAATGAGATCTTTCATATTGAAAGGAGCATTTTGATTTTCTGGAATGATTTGTTCTAACGTTTTATCGAATTGTTTCGGTTCTTGAGGTGTAACCAATGGAGTCTTTTCTAAGTAGTTATTTGGAAAATATGAAATGTATTGTCTTGCTTGTGTAATCGCATCTTCTTCTGTCTTACATAAAACATCTCCGCATCCTGATACAGAGCAATGCATACGAGCTCCGCCCATCTCTTCTAAAGTTACTTTCTCACCGATAACCATCTCAGCCATACGAGGAGATCCTAAATACATAGATGCATTTCCTTCTACCATCATTACAACGTCGCAAAAGGCTGGAATATAGGCACCACCAGCTGCAGAAGGTCCAAATAATAAGCATACTTGAGGAACTTTACCTGATAATTTCACTTGATTATAGAAGATTCTTCCTGCACCACGGCGCCCTGGGAACATTTCTACTTGATCTGTAATACGCGCTCCAGCAGAGTCGACTAAATAAAATAACGGAACACGTAATTTTTCAGCTGTTTCTTGAATACGTAAAATCTTTTCAACTGTGCGTGATCCCCATGATCCTGCTTTTACAGTAGAATCATTGGCCATTACACACGCAGTACGACCATGTATTTTACCCGTTGCCGTTACAACGCCGTCCGCAGGTAAGCCTGTTTGTTCACAGTTAGCAAATAATGCATCTTCTACATATTCGCCATTATCAAATAGAAGCGCTAAACGATCTCGAACAAATAATTTTCCTTTTTCTTTATTTTGTTCATGATATTTTGGTGCGCCGCCTTGTTTAATCGTTTCAACTCGTTCTTCAAATGTATTCGATTGTTGTTTTTGATCTAACATATTTACTCCCCCTTATACGTTGGTGTGCGTTTTTCCTTGAATGCTTGTAATCCTTCTAATCTATCTTTCGTATGGATTACACCTTCATACGCTTGTTTTTCCATTTGTAATCCGGTATGTAAATCAACTTGAATACCGTTTGAAATCGCTTCTTTTGCTAATCGAACAGCAATAGGGCCATTGCTAGCAATTCTTTCTGCTATTTCAATCGCTTTTTCTTCAAGTAACTGAGATGGTACAACAAATTCTACTAAATCATATTCTTTTGCTTCTTGCGCCGAAATACGTCTTCCTGTATAAATTAATTCTTTCGCTCTACCAACACCAATTAATCTTGGCAAACGCTGCGTACCACCTGCTCCTGGTATTATTGCAAGAGTCGTTTCAGTAAGACCAAGACTTGCAGATTCAGTCGCAATTCTAAAATCACAAGCTAAACTTAATTCTGTACCACCACCAAGGGCGATTCCATTTATAGCCGCGATAACTGGCTGTGGTAATTGTTCAACCATTTCCATAGTAGTGCGAATCATACTAACAGCATGGCGAACTTGTTCCTCATTCATACCAGCACGTTCTTTTAAATCAGCACCAGCACAAAACGCTTTTTCACCAGCACCTGTTAGAATAACTACACGCGTATTGGACTCTTCACTTATTTGAGTTAATATGTTTTGTAACTCTTCTAATAACGCTAAAGATAATGAGTTTGCTTGTCGTTCACGATTTAACGAAATCTTTACAACGTGAGGTGTTACATAATCAACTGAAATATTTTGTAATTGTAGCATCTTCTCACCTACTTATCGTTTTATGTTGAAGCGCTCTATACACATGACTCGGTAATTGGATATTTAACTTACTTTGAATAAATTGACTAGCTCTCAATAACTTTTCTTCGTCTATATTCGTTTGGACTCCTAATTTATGGAGCATATGTACTAGGTCATCAGTAGCAACATTACCTGATGCTCCTGGTGCATAAGGGCAGCCCCCGAGTCCACCACAAGAACTATCAAACGTTGTAATACCGTATTCTAATGATTTAACTACATTCGCTAGAGCCATTCCATACGTATTATGAAAATGCATTGCAAACTGCGAAGCATCATACTTCTTTAATAGATGTTCTAATACTTGTTCTACTTGTAATGGATTCGCTACACCGATTGTATCCCCAAGAGAAACTTCATAAATGCCGTATGAAAATAGTTGATTACATAATTCGTCAACTGCTGCGTGACTTATATCCCCTTCATAAGGACATCCAAATACAGTAGAAACATAGCCTCTTACCTTTTTCCCTTCGAATAATGCCTGTTTTGTTATATCTTCAATTACAACTAATGCTTCTTTAATCGATTTATTAATATTACTTTTATTATGAGATTCACTTGCTGATAAAAAAACATTCACCTCATCTACATTTTGCAAAAAAGCTCGTTCCAAACCATTTTGATTCGGAACAAGCGCAGCATATGTAACATTTGGATCCCTTTTCAGCTCAGAAAATACATCATTTGCATCTGCTAATGCAGGGACCCATTTTGGGTGAACGAATGAGGAAACTTCAACATACGACAATCCTGCTTCTGTAAGTAGTTGAATCCATTTTACTTTATCTTTTGTGCCAACAATCTTTTTTTCATTTTGTAAGCCATCACGTGGCCCGACTTCTTTAATGACAGCAAAATTAGGTAGTTTCAATTCGCTTCCCCCTATATCTCCCTATTCAATTTCTAATAATACATCTCCTTCATTTACAAAATCGCCTTCTTGCACATTAATTTTCATAACTGTGCCAGCTTCTTCTGAAATGATTGGAATTTCCATTTTCATAGATTCCAAAATGACGACATCCTGTTCTTCCTCTACTGTATCTCCTACTCCTACAACAATCTTCCAAACGTTTCCTGCCATCGATGCATATACTTTCGTCATCATTTTTTCCCCCTTAATATTGTTAAATCTTATTTTTTAACGAGTTGTTTCGTTACAAAACCCGTTGTATAAATACCCTCTTTGAACACTTCGTCTTCCAAAACTTGCAGTAGCATTGGTGTGTTCGTTTTAATACCTTCTACTTTTAATTCTTCTAGAGCATCATGTAATTTCGAAATTGCTTCTTCACGAGTTTCGCCATGTGCAATGACTTTCGCAATCATTGGATCATAGAAAGGTGTAATCGTTACATGATTTTCTAAGAAGTGATCGATCCGTACATTTGACGGTAATGTTAAATCTGTAATTTTTCCAGGTGACGGGAAGAATGTTTTCGGATCCTCTGCATAAATACGAGCTTCAATGGCATGACCACTACGTTTTACATCATCCTGTGTAAATGATAGTTTCTCACCACTTGCAATCAGAAGTTGTTGTTCGACAAGGTCTAAACCAGTAATTTCTTCTGTAACTGGATGTTCTACTTGTAATCTCGTATTCATCTCTAAGAAATAGAAATTCTTCTGATCATCTACAAGAAACTCAACTGTACCTGCATTTGTATAGCCAAGTGCTTTGGCAGCTTGTACAGCAACTTCTCCCATCGCCTTTCGTGTACCTTCATCTAAAAATGGTGAAGGTGCTTCTTCGATTACTTTTTGATTTCGGCGCTGTACCGAACATTCACGCTCCCATAAATACACTGTGTTACCATGTGTATCTGCTAAAAGCTGAATTTCAATATGATGCGCGTCTGCTATATATCGCTCTAAATACATTTCTCCGTTACCGAAGAAGTTTTGCGCTCTTGTTTTATTACTTTCAAACGCTTTGGTGAGCGTTTGCTCAGTTTCCATCAACTGCATACCAATGCCTCCGCCGCCTGCGGATGCCTTAAGCATTAATGGATAACCAATTTGTTTTGCAATTTCAATTGCTTCTTCTGCAGTTTCAATATTTGTAGTAATACCTGGGACTACTGGGACATCTGCTGCTTGCATTGCGATACGTGATTCGATTTTACTTCCCATCTTCGTAATGATTTCTTCTGAAGGACCGATAAATACGATTCCTTCTTCTTTGCAGCGAACCGGAAAAGACGGATTCTCTGATAATAAACCATAACCCGGATGAATTGCTTCTGCATTTGTCTTCTTAGCTATTTCAATAATTTTTTCAAGGTTTAAATAACTTTCTTGAACACGCGGTCCACCTACTAAGTAAGCTTCATTTGCCATTTTCACATGAAGGGCATTTTCATCTGCTTCAGAATAAATAGCAACAGTGCGAATACCAAGTTTTTGACAAGTTTTCATAATACGAACAGCGATTTCCCCGCGATTCGCAATTAATATTTTTTGAAACATAGTGATTCCCCCCTTTTATCTACATCCTAAATGTCTAGCAATTACGAGACGTTGAATTTCAGAAGTTCCTTCACCTATTTCTAATAGTTTCGCATCACGAATATGTCGTTCAACTTCATATTCACGCATATAACCATATCCACCATGAATCTGTACTGCTTGATTCGCAATACGGCTTGCTGCTTCCGATGCAAATAGTTTTGCCATTGCCGCTTCTTTGCCAAAAGGTTTATCGTTATCTTTTAACCAAGCTGCTTTATGTACTAAATTGCGTGCTAGCTCTACTTCAGTCGCCATATCAGCTAATTTAAATTGAATCGCTTGGAAATTAGAAATTGACTTTCCAAATTGTTGACGTTCTTTCGCATATTGCAATGCACGTTCAAAGGCTGATTGCGCAATACCAACTGCCAATGCTGCGATTGAAATACGCCCTCCATCAAGTGTATATAAAAATTGTTTAAAACCTTTATTTACATCACCAAGAATATTTTCTTTCGGTACACGAACACCATCAAGTACGATTTCACAAGTATTAGAAGCACGAACACCCATCTTATCGTATGGACTTGAAATCGTTAATCCTTCACTCGTAGTAGGCACGATAAATGCAGAAATACGTTTTCTACCATTCTCTTCAACGCCATTGACAGCGGTTACAATAATTGTATTTGCATACTCTGCGTTTGTAATCCAACACTTCTCACCACTGATTACATACTCATCGCCATCTAATACCGCTTTCGTTTGAGTACCACCTGCATCAGATCCAGCATTTGGCTCCGTTAATCCGAAGGCACCTAATGTTTTACCTGACGCCATTGGAACTAAATACTTTTGTTTTTGTTCTTCTGTACCGAAATAATAAATTGGAGAAGCACCTAATGAAATTGTTGCAGCATAGCTTAAACCAGTGCCACCACAAGCGCGACCAATTTCTTCAACTGCTAATGCGTACGATACCGTATCGCCGCCTGAACCTCCATACTCTTCTGGGAATGGGATACCTAGTAATCCTAGTTCGCCCATTTTTTGAAATGTTTCATATGGAAACTCTGCAGTTTTGTCATAATATACAGCTTTCGGTGCAATTTCCTTTTCAGCAAAGTCACGTACCATTTCTTTAATCATTTGTTTTTCGCGAGTTAGAGTAAATTCCATTCCGCTACACACCCCTTATCGAATATTGAGTTTCGACAGCGTGCGAGTTTCTACTACAAACATAACAACTTAAAAGACAAGAATATTAGTTAGACAATTGCTACAATTCTGTCATAACTTAATTTTAAAACAGATTCTGTACTAATGCACAAAAAAATTCCTACATTGTTCTACAACAACATAGGAGGTTTTGTGTCGAATTATGTAATTTATTGTTTAATAATCTCTACCTTTTCCGGAATCAGAAATTTCTACTAATGCTTCAGGGTATGGTTCGAAATATGTTTGTCTTAATAAATACTTTTCATCAAATCGAATAGCCCATGATTTTAAAATTGTAAGTAAACTACTAAGTGGTATTTTCTTTTCTGCATACTTTTGTAACAGTTCTATAAAATGATCTTTTTCTTGTTTTTTTAACTTTGTTTTAAAATATCCAAAAATGTGCTCGCACACATTTACATTCGATGTATAACGAGGCGCACGCATAAATAATTCATATAAAGTCTTCTCATATTTTTCAAATACCACTTCAATCTTTTCATTTTTGTGATTTGCAATTATACGCCCTAATTCCTTTTGTTTCACTTGATTATATGCCATAAATAAATATTTATTGTCCGACTGAAACAATACAAGTTCTTTCATATTTTTATTGTGTTTAATCATTTTGTAATATGCGATTGTAAATAGCCTTGTAAAGAAATGCTCTCTAATAATAAAATTCGACAATCTGCCTTCCTCTTCAATAGGAAGATGCGAAAATTTTTTTACTACTGCTCCGCCAAATAAGCCAGCTCCTTTTCCCTTTGCTGGCGCTTTTTCAAAACCAGAATAAATTTTCACATCACGCGTACCACAACTTGGTGAACGATTCTTTAAAATAAAACCATCCACATCCGATATCGTTTGTAAAAAGTCATTTGAAAACTGCTGCATTTTTTCAGTTACATCTTCTCGTGTCGACGGTTGCACAAGTCTATTCTCACCATTTTCTTCTACAATTCGTATCGTTTCACGAGGAGTCCCCAATCCAATCTCGACTTCTGGACAAACAGGTATAAATGTAACAAACGGCTGCAAATTTCGTATTGTTACATCTGGAATCATCTCTCCATTATATCGACAGGCATCAAATTCTAAACATTTACTTACAACGATTGTTGGTTTTGCAAATTGTCGCATTTCATTACCTCCGTGGCGTTAATCCGTACAATATAAATTGAATCGTATTTTCAATTTCCATTTCATCATCCCATTTTTCTTCAGGCAATAATAAAAATCTTGTTAAGAGTAATCCTAATACAGCTGATAAAGTAAGACGTAGTACGGAAGATGGTGGTAACTCAATAATTTCCCCTTCTTCTTGAAATTTCACAATCAACTTTTTGAAATGTGAAAACAGTTCTGTTTCTACTAATTGCTGTATTTCATTTTTCAGTTCTGGTTGAAATGGCACCTCTTGAATTAATATTTTTATCATAGGGAAGTGTTTTTGGGCAAATTTAAATCTATTATGAATTACAACCCTTAAAAGTCCTTCATACGATTCATACTCCGATTTAAATATTTCTTTTGCAAAGGTTTGTACGAAAAATGGGGCAGCGAACTTAGTTAAAGTTGGCATTACGACCGCTAGTAATAGATCTTTTTTCGTCTTATAGTAGCGGAAGATTGTTCCTTCCGCTACACCAGCCCGTTTTGCAATTTCACTTGTTGAAGTTGAAGCGTATCCTTTTTCTCCAAACATATCAACAGCCGCCTCTAATATACGCATTTGACGTTCATTTCGTTTATCCGTATTAGTTGCGGCTATTAATTCCTCCAGCCAATCCTTCTGCATTTATAAAGCTCCTTTTTGTCATTATTATATTTTGCGATGTTTCTTTAAAGCAAATACATTTCCTACTGCAAATAATATTGAAAAAAGTAATAATACAGTAAGATCTAATGCAATCTCTCTAAATCCTTGATTCCGAATCATCACTTGTCTCATTGCATCAGCGCCATATGTGAGTGGAAATGCTTTCCCTAACATTTGTAGCCACTTATTCATAGATTCCATTGGAAACAATCCAGAAAAGAAGATTTGTGGCACAATAACAAGCGGTATAAATTGAATCATTTGAAATTCATTATTTGCGTATGCCGATAAAAACGTACCTAATGTTAGTGCAGTTAAAGAGAGCATACATGTAATAAGTAGCGTTAGCCATATGGAGCCAGCTACGTATAAATCTAAAATATAAACGGAAAAACTTACGATAATAATGGATTGTATACAGGCAAAAATTCCAAAGCCAATAATATAACCTGCGACTATTTCCCACCTTCTTACTGGGGTGGATAATAACCTTTCAAGCGTACCACTTAAACGTTCTCTTACGAAAGATACACCTGATAATATAAATACAAAGAAAAATGTAAAGAAACCAATTAATACAGGACCAAGCCCATCAAACATCGAAAATTCTTTAGAGCCATGTAAATAATTCACTTCAGGCTTCATAATCGAAACATCATTCTTCTCTGTGCTTTTTTGCAATACTTGAAGTACAGCACGATTTTTTGACGAATCACTACCTTCCAACAGAAGTTTCATTTTTCCATTCTCTATTCGAAGTACAGCATCTACCTTTTGTTTTTCTAACTCAGAAATCGCCTTTTCTTTACTGTGTTCATAAATTGATGCTTCTTGATCTTTCATCACTTTTACTATTTGATCGGGCATATCAACAACAGCAATTTGCGGTATATAGTCTTTTTGTGTAAACACTAGCGATAATAGCCAAAGTAATAACATTGGTGCCCCAAACATCATCGCTAACGAACGCTTATCTCGAAAAAATTGGCGAATAATACGAATGATTACACCAGTAACTCTCATGATGACACCACCTCTTCCAGCAAAAAGACATCTTCAATCCGTCCAGATGACACGCGTTTTTTCAATTCTTCAGTTGTTCCAACCGCAACTAGTTTCCCTTCTCTAATTAATCCTAGACGCTCACAAAATTCAGCTTCATCCATAATGTGCGTCGTTACAATAATCGTTGTACCTTTCTTTTTAAGATCATAAAACTTTTCCCAAATCGTTTTTCTAAGAAGCGGATCTATCCCCACTGTAGGCTCATCTAAAATTAATATTTCTGGTTCGTGCAGGAGTGCTATTGCTAATGATAAGCGTTTTTTCATTCCACCTGAAAATTGTTGTACTTGCTTTTTCATATACTGTGATAATTGTACAAGTTCAAAAACTTCTGCAATTCTTGTCTTTTTACGTTTTCCCTTTAGTCCATACATCGTTGCTATAAAATCTGCATTTTCATATGCTGACAATTCTTCATATAATGCATCCGCCTGGGCCATATAACCAATTCTTTTCATTTCATTTAAATTAGGCATATTAGTATTATTAACAAGCACTTCACCTTTCGTTGCCTCATTAATACCTGCAATCATTTTAATGAGCGTTGTTTTCCCCGATCCAGAAGGTCCAACAAAACCAAAAATCTCTGCTTTTTCAACTTGCAATGAAAGATTGTGTAACACTTCTTTTTTCCCAAAACTTTTTGATACAGTCCGTAAAATAATTGAAGGTTCTTGCACGTTTCATCCTCCTTTTTTAATAAAATGAGTGAGTACTCACTTTTATTTTACTCTTGCTTAATTATATGTCAAACTCCGTTGATTAGTATGTATGTTCAATCAACGATATTAAACAATGAAACAGAGTCGACATTAGAATTTCATTTCCTAAAGTCGACTCTGTTTCATTTAAACTATAAATTTCACTTTACGTTTTTAAATTCATATACTTCCGAATTCTAGCAACGTCTAAAGAATATTCAATAACTAATTGCTGTAACGGTAAAATAACTGTGTCAGGATATAAATGTGCATATTGTAATGTTTCTGCATATTTTTCTAACCTTTTTTCTAAATACTTTATTATTTGATCAGGATGACTTACTAATAAACATTTACAATAATAATGGATTTGTTCCTCAATAGCCGTGTATTCTTCAATTTCATATTCTTTATGCATGTGTACACCCCTTTAAGTTTTTTATACGAATTACTTATCACAATTTTCACTCGACAAATTTTAAGTTTTTTGATTATTTACACTATAACAAACACTCAGGGTCAAATTTTGTTACTTTATGTAACGTAGAAAATTTTTAACAAAATTGTAATGTAAACTCGTACAAAATACATAAAGCCCCTTTACTCATTTTTGTATAAAAAAATCGTACAGCTTAATTTAGCTGCACGACTACAATTTCTGGCCTATTCAAAATTCTTTGCGGAATGATACTATTTCCTAATCCTCTACTCACTACCATTGATGTACTTTGTTCTACATATAAACCAGCTGTATATTTAGGTAAAACACCTTGATTTGGCGCAACTAATCCTCCGATAAATGGCAATCTAACTTGCCCTCCATGAGCATGCCCTGATAACACTAAATCTATTTGCTCATCAGCATACTCTGTCAAAAATTCAGGCCTATGGGATAATAATACATTATATCTATCTGGCTGCATTTCAATTTTCGCCTTTTTAATTTCATCTATTATAATATTTCCTTCATCACGGTTTCCAGTAACAAACTCTGGATCATCAATACCTAACAAGTTTATTTCTTGCTCACCCTTTCGAATGCCTACATATTCATTCCTTAAAACATTGACATCATATTTCTTCAACTCTTTTTCTAAACGGTTATACTTTCCAGACCATTGTTCATGGTTTCCTGTCACAAAATATACAGGATACTTCTTTACAATTTCTCGTATTAATTGCATACTAACTTCTGCATCGTATGATTTACTGTCAATTAAATCACCCGTAATCGCAATAATATCTGGATCTATGCTTTTAATTTTTTGAATTAACACATCTTGATTATCGCCAAATTGTTTATTGTGTAAGTCTGAAATTTGTAGAATTTTATACCCTTTAAAAGAGGAGGGTATTTTACTAGAGGTTATTTTAACCTCAGTTATACTTATTAAATTGTTCTGTAAATATAAAAAGATAATACAACCTACTAACGTAGCAATAAGTAATACACTTCTTTTAATCTTCTTGCTCATATTCCCTCCTAAAACCTTAATCAGTACTACAATTCGCAAAAACATTCCAATAGATTTTTCTTTTTTTATCTAACGGTTCTCTTTTAAAGTGAAATCAATTTAACTACGATAATCAAGTACAAGTTTCTAATTATAGGAATTGAAGAACTTATATCACTCTGTTGAAGTAAACATGCCCATTTCTGTTCTAATCGTAACTCTATCATATAACATTAAAGCCGAAATTCCCAAGTTAAGGAATTTCGGCTTTTTGAGTTCGTACGAATATCTTAGCTTTCGTTCTATGTACCTTGCTGTTGTATATCTTATTACATACCAGCTGTCTATCTATATGTGGTGAAGTTTTTATCTTTTCCAATAATCAACCATGTATAAAATATTTAACTTAATTAACACCTTTAATGGATATCATGCTTTTTAAAGTTTCCGCCTTGTACTTCCGCAACATCATATACAGTGACAAAGGCATTTTCATCAATTTCATGAATAAGCTCCTTCATTTTATTCTCTTCTAAACGACTGATAACACAGCTAACTTCTTTATAGGCTTCTTTCGAAAATCCACCATACATTTCGTTATAGATTGCATTTCTCCCAAGACGTTCCCAGATTGTATCTATCATTAATTTAGGTTCTTTTGTAACAATTTTAAATGTTTTAGATCCACTTAATCCTACCTCAATAATATGAATTACTTTAGAAGCAATAAAATAAGCAATCGCTGATAAAATCCCACCTTGAAGACCGAATACTGTTGAAACAAAAATAAATACGAACATATTTAAAAACAAAATAAGATCACTTGTGCCAAACGGTAATCTCCTAGACAACAATACCGCTAGCATATCAATTCCATCTAACGCTCCGCCATTACGAAGTGCTAATCCCATACCGAAGCCGATAATCACACCAACAACAACAGTAACTAACAATGTATCTCCTTCAATAATTGTAGGCACATTATGCATAACCATAGTGCCTATTGCAAGTGATACAATACCAATAACTGAATAAATTGCAAATCCTCTACCGATTTGTTTATAACCTAGCCAAACAAATGGAATATTAATAATTCCAATTAAAAGACCTAATGGTAACCCAAATAACTGAGAACTAACAATACTTATACCTGTTACACCACCATCTGAGACATTATTAGGAATAAGTACAGCCTCTAATCCATATGCGGTTATGAACGCTCCAATAACAATCAAAATTGCTTGTGAAATCCTTTTCAATTTATTAACATTTTTATTCCTTATACTTCCCATCTCAATTCCTCATTTCTCACATTTTTCTCTTTTTGTCATTTCATGATTACATCAGCTTCTTTAGTCATAGTGTCACACCTACTATGTAACTTCTCTCAAACTATAACTTCCTATACTTAACCCGAGGGATATACGGTATATGTATGAATTCTTATAACTACTAATCATGCGTTACCCTATTAAATACGTTATCCACTTTACCATTTAAACACCATGCAATTATTGTTAATAGACCGCACACAGAAACTACTGGCTGTTCTACCTCCCAAGAGTTTAAATTTACTTCCGTCCACTTACCTATCACACAATATCAAAACCGTAGTTCGTGAAATCAATTCCATAAGCATAATGAGCACTACTTTACAAATTCCAAAACAACACCAACTGACCAATATACTCATTCGGTCAATTATAATATACCTAAAACTTAAGTAAAATTCCATTGATTAATATTATTTCTTTCTATTAAAAAAAGATACATAATGTAGGATTATTTAAGTTTTTTATAAAATAAGTAAGTTTTACAAACACCCTAGTTTGCAATGTTTTCATGGTTTGAAAATTAGTTAAAATACGCTTAATCAAGGTTAATTTATTCGATATATTCTCTCTTTTCACTCTTGTATTTTATCTTCATTCGTTTATCATATGGAGACAAAAAATAACGTTACAATTGGTTCCTACGTACAATTTCTCTATCGTAATAACTCCATCTTACAATTAACAGGTTGTGTAGTTAATATCTTACAAAATACGATTGTAGTTGATATTGCCGATATTGCTGGAACACATGCTATTGAAGAAAATAGGCAAGTTGTAAAATATGGTTATTATAAAGTGAAACTTTAATGAGTGGTGGTTTTGTTCATCCCTCACTCATTATTAGCCCTCACCAATCGGGCTTTAACGGGATCAAAAGATGAAGTAAATCGATAACATAAAAAGGCCCTAGTACACACTAGGATCTTTTTTTATAACGTTATTTTTATAGTATTTTAATTTACAGCCATCATACTTTGTTTCTAAATTTTATAATTATGTAGCGTCCTTCCATTCAGACTTCAATATTGAATATTGATATTCATCAATCCACTGGCCTTTTAGCATGTAATTCTGCAATAAATGACCTTCTCTCCTCATCCCCACTCGTTCTAGTACAGAAATAGACTTATTATTTCGAACGTCCGAAAATGCAATCACCTTATGTTTTCCTAATGAATGAAATATGTAACTCAATAAGGCACAAACAGCTTCAGTTGCATAGCCTTTTCCCTGATATTCTGGAGAAAGAGTAAATCCGATTTCTACGATGCGTGGTTCATTTACAAGTGTGTGAAGTGCGCAATCTCCAATTATTTTGTTATTTTCAGCCAAAGCAATTGCGAACTGGAACCAAGTACCTGGTAGATTAGGATTATTTTTAACTTGTTCATTTACAAACGTTTTAGCCTCATGATATTGATAATTAACCCATGACTGAAATTTAGCCACTTCTGGATTAGAACGATAAAAATGAAAATAGTTAGTGTCATCCATACTAAACCTTCTCAAAATAAGACAATCTGTTCTCCAAAAGACTTGATTGTCATTCTCCATAACTATTCACCCTCTTTTCTACATTAATTATATCTTTATATTACATAGGTATAAATAGTTTACATGCTTATAAAAAAGCGATTCTTTTCACATTAAAAAGAATCGCTTTCCAAGTTCTTATTTTTAATTATATTACATAAAGCATTGAGAGATTATTATTTAAGAGCCTTAACTATAACTTCAGTTGCCTCTGCAATGAGTTGATTATCATAGGTAGCCTCTTTCTCATCTTTACTAGATAAAATTGCGATGATAATTGGTGCTCTATTTGGAGGCCAAACGATAGCAATATCATTTCTTGTCCCGTAACTGCCAGCACCTGATTTATCTCCAACTACCCAGTCAGTTGGTACGCCTGCACGAATAAGTTTGTCCCCTGTAGCATTCCCTTTCATCCACTCTGTAAGAATTTTACGTTTTTCAGCAGGAAGTGCATTTCCGACCGTAAAAGCTTTAAGATTCGTAGCAATTGCTCTCGCTGTACTAGTGTCACGAATGTCTCCTGGAATAGCTTCGTTTAATTCTGTTTCAAAGCGATCAGACATAGTAATCCGATCCCCCATCTTTCTAAGCGCTTTTTCATATCCTTTAGGTCCGCCTATTTTATTAAATAAAATGTTCCCTGCAGTATTATCACTTGAGCGAACAGCAGCCTCAGCAATTTCTCCTAGTTTCATCCCAGTATCTACATGTTTCTCTGTAACGGGTGAATAATCCACTAAGTCTTCTTTCGTAAATGTGATTACTTCATTTAATGTATCAATTGAGTTTTGCTGTAGTAATACTCCTGCAGCTAAAGCCTTGTAGGTTGATGCGAAGGCAAATCTTTCGTTAGGTCGATAAGAGATTGTTTGATTTGTACCAGTATCAATCGCATATACACCTAATCGAGCATCAAATTTTTTCTCAAGTTGAGAGAACTCTTTATGCGTTGCCTGATTTTTATGTTTCACTTGTCCAGTCTTTTCTTTCGCTTCAACTTGCAGTGATCCTCCTGGAAAAGCTTCTAGGCTTGTAAGACTTAAACTTAATATACCAACGCATATTCCTATTTTTAGCATCCTCTTATTTTTCAAAACCATCATTCCTTCCAAATTTTTAGCACCTTTTTATACGTACACATAATAGACAATCATCGAACCAAATTTGTTCCATAAACTGAAAAAAATTTATAGCTAGTATGAGAGTTATTAACAAAATCAGAGATAGTAGCTATGATCGCCGCTATCTCTGATTTCACATTTCATTTTTTTACTTATAAATGGCTTTATATAAACAGGTTCTCTTCCCTGAGAAAAGTACTCTAATTTTGCTTAGAACTACCTGTACTAGTAGATTCACCATATATACGTTGCTGTTTCAAATCAAAGTATACATCTAATACTTCCTTTCCAATTATAGAATTAATTCCATTTTTATCATCATGAAGCCATGGAACTACTACGGAAAATGCTACTTCTGGATTATCATATGGAGCATATCCAACTAACGTTAAGTTGTAACATTCCATACGTTCTCCTTTTGCATTTCTGCCAATTGGGTCATCTCCACCATATACAGTTTGGGCTGTTCCTGTCTTTCCTGCTGGTTTATATGGCGCATTTTTGAAATATTTCACGCCAGTTCCATCACCTTCTTGGAATACCCATCTAAACCCTTCTTTTATCCGATCAATATGTTCTTTCTTCATATCAATTCGATTTAATACGACAGGCTCTATGGAACGTATAACTTTTCCAACCTCTTCTTTTATTGATTGTTCTCGTATTTCTTGTACAATTTGAGGTTGCATTCTATAACCACCATTCGCAATCGTTGAAACATATTGCGCTAATTGCAACGGCGTATACGTATCATACTGACCAATAGAAAAATCTAGTAAAAACCCAGGTTGACTATCTACTTTTCTCGTTTGTCCAATTATTTCATTCGGTAAATCAATACCTGTTGGGACACCTAAACCAAATTGCTTGAAATAATAGCGCATCGTATCAAAGGCTCCTTGTTTAATATCCAATGATCCATTTGGTACGTAATTAACTCCGGCAATTTTTAAAGCTGTCTGGAACATGTATACATTCGAAGATACTTGTAAAGCCCGTAAATCATTAATATTACCAAATCCGGATACATTCCACGATTTCTTAGCTTGTGTACCTTTAAATTTCATCGGCGCGTCATAAAATTGATCTCCTGGATGTATTGCCCCTGTCTCATATCCAGTTAATAAAGTAGCACCTTTTACAGCTGACCCTAGCTCATACGAAGTTGTCATATTACCTAATGCCAAATCCTCAAACTCTATTTTCCCTTCTTTTTCTACAATCTTTTTGCCTGCCATTGATAAAATTTGTCCGTTATTTGGATTCGTCATGACAACAAAAGCTCGATCGAGAAGTGGCTCTGAACTTTTAAAAGCTCTCAAGTTTTTCTCTATACTTTCTTCCACTTTCTTTTGTAATTCCATATCAATCGTTAATGTTAAACTATTACCACTTTTTCCTTTAGAGATTATTTCTGTGCTAACAATGTTTCCTGATTTATCAGTAATATTTTTCACTTCTTCTTTTGTTCCGTGTAATACATCTTCATATCGTTGTTCAATATAACTTTTTCCAACACGATCATTACGGTTATATCCACGTACTAAATAAGAATCTAAATTTTCTTTCGGTAATCCTTCTTCACTACTCGTAATATTTCCTAATACAGAACGAAATAAATTACCGTTTACATAATTACGTTCCCAATCAACAGTTGCATCTACTCCTGGAAAATTCGCAAGATTTTCGCTTATCCGCGCATACTCTTCATCTGTTACATCTTTTTTAATGATTTGTGGTGTTAGTTGATAACCTGAACCCATTTTACTTTTAATAGCTAACACCTTTAAATCTTGTGCTGTTAATTCTGCTAATTCTACCTCTGTAACGCGACCTCGTCTTAAGTCTTCTATTTTTTTATCTAACTCTTTTCCCTCTATACCCTTTTCTTTAAACTTTTCTATATCTTTCTTAGTAATCTTTGTCTCCGCACGTTTCGAATTCAACTGCATCCAAAAATCTTTTTATCGATATCTGTTAATTTATTTATATCTTGTTCAGGCATTTCAAGTACTTTCGCCAAGTCTTTTGCTGTTTTTAAAATATCTTCACTCGTAATTCCCTTCACCCTTGTATACGTAATTGTGCGAAGAGATTTATTATTAACAACTGTTTTCCCTTCTCGATCTAAAATTTGTCCACGTGGAACTGGAATACTAGTTATTGCATTTTGACTACTTTCCACTTGGTTCTTATAAGCCTCTCCCTCAACGATTTGTACCTTTCCTAGCTGCATAATAATAGCTGAGAATAGTAGAAATATGCAAAGGAACATTATATTTAATCGAATAGATATATATGACTTCTGCTTCTTGCCTTTTTGTTCTTTCATAAATCCTCCATTTAATCCTTTCAGAAATTGCTACAAATACTAAAAGCATTTCTTATATATTAGATACCGATAATCGGTTATAAATATCGCCTCAATTTTTTGCTTAATCCTTGTAAACATCCATTCTTTTTCGTTTAGCTACGGCATTAATAACTCTCCCTTCTTGTTTTCTCTCTATTTTTTTGCCGCTTGCATTAGAAGTGCTAAACTGTATAATGACTCTTATTAAACTTACATATAGACTTGCTAGTAAATTTTCATGTTAATTATTCCTTTCTTCATGCTTTAATACTTAATAGACAACCTAAACAATAAAGTTGTTCCACATTTACAAAAAAAATAATTAAATATAAGATAAAATAGGCTACATAAGGGAGGGTTATATGTTACATACAAAAAGATGGAGATTTTT
>NZ_JBMDKC010000095.1:0-21107 GCF_057809515.1 Bacillus sp. FG16 | reverse complement strand
ATTTGTACATGCTTAAACAAGTGAAAATGTACATGATCATCTTGACATTTACAGCTAGTTCTATAAATTTTTTCAATACAGCTATGTATGAATCTACAGCAATTCTTTCATCTTCTTTTCTCAAATAATAGGGCAAACCTACTTCACCAATCGCAACAATTTCCTCTGCGTTCTGTTCAATAAGTTGATAAATCTGTTCACACTCTTCTTTATGAATCTGTTGCTCTGGATGAAACCCTATCACTGGATATATAAAGGGATACTTCTTCGCTAAAGATAACGTTTCCTTACAAGATTGATAATTCATAGATACCGCAATAAGCCCCTTTATTTCATTACTATTTTCCACCTCTTTCAGTAATCTGCTCTTCTCTTCATCCTTATATTGATCAACATGTATATGACTATCAATCCATTTCATCTTTATGCCCCCATAAAAAAAACAAGAAAGGACTTCCTTTCTTGTTTTAGCATCTATATTATTTAACAATTAAGTTTGTTATGATATCAAATAATCCAATACACACTACGGCAACAGTAAAGTAGCTACAGAAATCTTTAATTGGTAACTTCACTACTTCTTCTTTACGCATCCCATTTTTCTCCCTTCTTACTAGATCCCTAATTATTTTTCTATCTGTATCTATTATGCAAAAAATATGACAAATTTACTATCGAATTAACTTACGTAAACCTTACAATGTTGTAAGGTTTAAAAAAGATCCCCATCTTTATTCAGATGAGGATTATTAAAAATTAGTTGGTTTTTCATTCTTCATTACAAACAGAAAGTAATATATTGAGACTTTCTAGTTACACTATATGAAAATTACTATCTTTTGACTATCGAATTACATTACAGAAGGCTTACATGTTTGTAAGTTATGTGTAATGTAATTCGATAGTTTCCCTTACTTATATTTCGTACAATAAAGTTAGAAAGTAAGCCAAATAAGAAGAACACTCACATAACCAAATTACATTGCTAGTAGCTACTCTTCTTATACCTTTCACCTATGCTACTACAATGTACCCCCTTCCCCTTTATATAATAAAAAAGCCTTAGTCTATATGGACTAAGGCTTTTTGTTAATTTCAAAAATACCCTTACCCAGTATTTTTATTTTCGACAAAAAATAGCTGGGGGTATATTTTACTATCTCATCGTTAAAAGTTTGCTCTTCGCATTTATAGGAATATTTGCAACCTCAATTTCTTCAATCGATTCACCGTAACGTCCTTTTGCAAAAACCTTTAATGCTTCATCTCTCTTTAACATATGCTTAACCGTTTTCTTTATTTTCTGCTCTCTACCACGTTCATCGAATGCAATAAATTCATATTCATACCACTCATCACCAATATGCTGACCAATTGTATTCACAACCGTATAGTATTCTTTCGTCTTATACAGTGGATTATATTTATCGATAACCGGTCCAAGTTTCGTAGGCAGTAACATTACTACTATCACTATCATCGCTATTATAGTAGTGATCATTTTTTTCTTCATAATAAACATTCCTCCTCTGCAGGATATATATACATCCATTTTAAAAAGGGGGAATAAAATCTACTATTGAATCTCATTACATTACACTTACATTTTTGTAAGAATTAAAAAAGGTGAACGAATTTACTCGTTCACCTTTTAGCTTGCTTTAAAGCCACCGCCAAGCACATCACGTACATCATGTATAACAACGAAAGCATCTTCATCTACCCGACTAATAACTTGTTTTAACTTAACAAGCTCTTGTTTATTAATAACAACATATAAAACTTCTTTATTTTTACCAGTATATCCGCCGCGCCCTTCTAATACAGTAACACCGCGTGTCATATTTTTCGTAATAGCCTCACGAATTAAGTCTGGTTGATTCGAAATAATCGTAACAGCCGTTTTTGTGTCCATTCCTTCTACAATGAAATCAATCACCTTCGCTCCGATGAACACAGCTACAAGTGTATACATTGCCTTTTCTTGCCCTATTATAAATACAGAACCAGCAATTACAACAATATCAATAATTAGTACGCCTTTACCTACGCTCCAACCTAAATATTGATTTGCTAACTGAGCTAAGATTGCTGATCCTCCCGATGTACCTCCGGCTTTGAACATACAGCCTAATCCAATACCCACAAATAAACCAGCAAATAAAGCTGCTAATAATGTATCACTATTTACATGATACTCAATATGTTCTGTAACGTATAAAAACAAAGATGTTTCTACAATCCCTAAAATTGTATAAATCATTGTTTTCTTATCAAAAAATTTATAACCAACAGCTAGTAAAATTGCATTTATAGCAAAGTTCACAATTCCTGGTGACCAATCAAATAAGTAGTACGTAACAACCGTTAAACCAATAATTCCACCTTCCGATAAACGGTTTGGAATTGCAAAGTAATTAATACCAATTGCGAATAATAATGAACCAATTGTAATTAGTGTTATTTCCTTTATACGTTGATTAACCATAGTTCATACCCTCCCCCCATTTGACATTGTATCACTATCTCCTAGAGGTTTAGAAGTGGTTTTTATTCCGCATTTTCCCTGTTAAAAATTGAAATATTATGTTTAAACAGAGGGGTGATTAATTATTCATATTTGCTCTAACTGCAAGGACAAATTGCTCCACATTCCCTTTCTGAATATACTTAGCGCGAATGGTTTCATGATTACAAGTAAATTCAAAATACGGATGAAAATCTATGCTATCTATATGCAAATATGAATACTCTTTAAATGTTGAAGAATAGTACGGAAATTTCCCGTAAAAAAGGAGACGTCTAGTAGTGGCAACAAAAACCCCATGTTGATACGATAATATAAAATTATCCTTCTCAAATATCCCTACCACAAAAGCCAGAATCTTTTCATCATCATCTACATACTTTTTCATACTCGATAAAAGTTCATTCATGCATATTCCTCCAAATTCTATTCATTGCATTAACACTTGAAAAGAATCCATGGATTATTACAAACCGGTTTAACTCCTTTATAAAGTATGAAACGCGTTTCCTGTCAAAGATATTTCAAAAAAATAATCCGTTATGCGATTATACACATAACGGATTAAAATTAAACTGTAGAGCGTTCCACAAGTTCGTATGGAATTTCCAGCTTTTCTTGTTCAGAACTCTCGTCATTCACTTTTCTATGCAACATTTCAAAAGCAGTTTTCCCTATCTCCTTTAAATTTTGATCAATAGTTGTCAGTTGTAACACTTGTGAGATAGGTTGATTATCAAAGCCAATAATTGCTAAATCCTCAGGAACTTGAATGCCTAATTTTTCAACCTCTGTCATAACCCCAATCGCAACCTCATCGCCTGCTACTATTAATGCTTCAGGAAGATCCTGCATCTCTTTTAACTTATGAGCTACTTTCACACCATCTTCTAGTGTAAAACATTCTGTAAAAATCCATTCTTCATTAACCTCTTCATCTATAGATTGCAATTGATGTTTATAAACATCAAAACGCTTTTGACTACTCGGCCCTAATTTTCTTCCCGTACAATAACCAATTTTTTTATAACCTTTCTCAATCAAATAATCCATTCCTAATTGAAAGGCCGCTGAATGATTCGTATATACACTTGAGATGTTTGAAATATCATTGTCTTCACAAGCAATTATTGCGCCGCAAGAAGCATACGGTTCTATCGTTTCCCAATCATTTGCACGTGAACAAATAATAAGACCATCCAATTGTTTTGTTTTTAACATATGTAAACTTTTCATTTCTTCTTTTTTATTATAATTCGTTTGGCAAAGTAGCACCCTGTAATTATGCGCTAACGCAGTCTCCATCATTCCGCTCACCATCGCATCAAAACACGGATGATTAATATACGGTAAAATCACACCAACAATATTCGTTTTTCCTTTTGATAAATGAACAGCATTTGCGTTTTGCGAGTAATTCAATTTCTCAACTATCTCTATAACCGCTTTTCTTTTTTCTTCACTTACATATGGGTGATCATTCAACACTCTCGAAACAGTCGTAACTGAAACTCCCGCCATCTTTGCAATATCTTTAATATTAGCCATACACTCACCTCTACCTTTAACTTAATGAATCTCAGGAACATATGTCAAATCTTCTTATCATTACACCTTCATTCGTTTCTCTTACAAAAGTGTAATTTTTCTGTAAGCTAATTCGATAGTGACTTTCCGCAACATTTCATACAATTAAGTCAGAAACAGGGTAACAACTATTCGAAAAGGAGCGGATTAATATGATGAACAAAATGAAAACAAACAATTTCTTAAATACAATGGGCATGGTATTTTCCGCTCTTATTGATGCAAAAGCTGTTGCTTCTACATTAAACAAGTAAGGAGAATATATTATGAATAACATCACTTTTAACAAATTAGATTTTTTAGGACTAGCTAGTGGCTCGATTCTTCTTACTGCTTTTATTTACGCCGCTACGCTTGTATAACTTCGTGTCCCCTTTCCCCTTTATTATAAATAGTAATAGAAAAGACGACCGTCTATGCCCGGTCGTCTTTTCTTATTTTTGATTTGATTGCAAAGCTTCTTTTAACTCCTCAAACTTCTCATTTAATTGATCTGTCATCATTTTCATAGCGGTTTTTCGATCTATTTGTTCTCCAGCCTCAATTTGAATTGGATCTCCAAAAATCAATTGTGCCTTTTTCCCCTTTATTAATTCTTTTACACTTGATGGACCAACATAAGCTGCTGGTACTAACGGAACATTAGAACGCATCGCAATTGTCACAGCACCCGCTTTTAATGAAACATCTTCCGCTGATCTCGTTCCACTCGGAAAAATTCCTACTACCTTTCCTTCTTTTAATAAACGTGATGGTATTTTAAGTGTACTTGGTCCCGGATTCGCACGATCTACAGGGAATGCATTTACATTTTTAAAGAACCAATTTTTGAATTTACCTTCAAATAACTCTTTTTTTGCCATGTAATGAATTTGAGTTGGATACATCCCTGTAGCTAACATTAATACATCCATAAAACTTGTATGTGTACACGCAACAACATACGGTCCACCTTCTGGTAGCTTTTCTCTTCCTTGTACTTCTACTTTCCCAGCTGTTTTAAATATATATTTCAACAAAAATGTAATTGGTTTATACATTTGTTTCGTTCCTTTCTAAACATCCGAAGTATAATCATATTCTTATAATAATTATAACACTAAGTTTTAGGAGTTGGTAATAAAATTAAGGATGAATTGTTAAATTTCAATTCTTACAAAAGTGTAATTTTCTTGTAAGCTAATTCGATAGTTACTTCTTACTATATTTCATACAATTAAGTCAGAAACAGGGCAACAATTATTCGAAAAGGAGTGGATCAATATGATGAACAAAATGAAAACGAACAATTTCTTAAATACAATGGGCATGGTATTATCAGCTCTTTTCGATGCAAAAGCTGTTGCTTCTACATTAAACAAGTAAGGAGAATGTATTATGAATAACATTGCTTTTAACAAATTAGATTTTTTAGGATTAGCTAGCGGCTCTCTTCTTCTTACTGCTTTCATTTACGCTGCTACGCTTGTATAACTTTGTGTCCCCTTTCCCCTTTATATAGAAAAAGACGACCGTCTATGCCCGGTCGTCTTTTTAATTTTTTCTTTCTTTCAATTCTTTTAAAAGCTGTATCAGCTCAGCTTGTTGTTTTATCTTTTTACGACCATTTCGATTAATTGCCGCAAGCTCACAGGCAACTCCGACGGCGAAGAAAAACAATAAACTTTCTAACATGTGAAATCCTCCATTTGCCTATTAAACAGCTTGACGTAATTGCTCTTCTTGTAAAACTCTCTTATTTATATTTTCTTCTTTTCTCTGACAAACGTTATTGCGAATAAGCGCTGCAATAACAAGTACAGTCCCTATAATATCAAACATTGTGATTTGATACCCTTGCATCATCATAATAGCTAAAGTCGTAATTGGTACAAAATTAATAAATAAAATCCCATTAATGGATGATAAAATTTTCACACCGTAGTTCCAAGCAAGTAGCGCTACAATACCTGGCAATGTCATCATAAATAACAAATCATATTTTACAATAGAAATCGTTCCCATACTCGGAACTGAAATATATCCAAGCGACGTAATAATTACCGTTATAATTCCTGTAACAGTCGTACCGAATACACACGTCAACGTAGAATAACGTAATGTTGACCAATCACTACATGTTTGACCACCCATCGTATAAATAACCCAGCCTACAACACCAATAAATATAAATGCTAATGAGAACATATTATCTTTCAATGTTACAAAGAAACTCATGTCACCTTTTGTAATAACAAACACAGCTCCTACAAAAGCAATAACCATACTCGTTATCATATACTTCTTCGGTTTTATATGCTTATATCCCCATAAAATACAAATAGAAATCATCGGCATAAGTGCTTCCATAATGGAAGCTACCATTACACCCGACTTACCCATTAACATTTGCCCTAAAAATATGAGGACATTATATACTGTAAATGCCATCGTTCCAAAAAAGACGAGTAACTTTCCTCTTCCCTCTAAACGAAATGCCTGTTTTCCTTCTTTCATTAACAACAATACAATCAGTACGATCGCCACCGCTCCATAGCGAATAAGCGAAAAATAAAATGGATCTATGTATTCTAGCGCATGATCAGCAACTGGAAACATCGCTCCCCATGACATACTCGCAATTAAACAAGCTAAAGCCCCTATTATCATTTGACCTCTTCTCACCGCAATCCCCCGTTTCTTTCTATTTGCACAAAGAGAATTGTAAAAGAAAAAATATATCACGTAAAATGATTCAAAATGATGTTAACTATCATTTATAATGATAGTTAACATCAAGGGGGATTACAAAATGGAATTAAGAGACTTACAAATCTTTAAAAGCGTTGCCGACCAGGGTAGTGTAAGTAACGCAGCAAAGGAATTAAATTATGTACAATCAAATGTAACTGCACGTATTAAACAACTAGAAAACGAATTAAAAACCCCACTCTTTTACCGCCATAAACGAGGCATGACTTTAACAGCTGAAGGAAGAAAAATGCTCGTTTATGTTAATAAAATTTTGCAAGATGTCGACGAACTAAAACAAGTATTTTTAGATAGTGAAACACCCTCCGGTATATTAAAAATCGGTACAGTAGAAACAGTAAGTACATTACCTACCATTTTATCTTCTTACTATAAAAGCTATCCGAATGTCGATTTATCATTACAAGCGGGTCTAACAGAAGAATTGATTAGAGAAGTACTTGATCATCAATTAGATGGTGCCTTTATATCAGGTCCTATTAAACATCCACTAATCGAACAATACGATGTTAGTACAGAAAAATTAATGCTTGTAACACAAAATAAAGCTTTTCATATAGAAGAATTTACAACAACGCCTCTACTCGTTTTTAACCAAGGATGTGGATACCGTTCCAAACTAGAACGATGGCTGAAAGACGAAGGTTTGCTACCAAAAAGAATTATGGAATTCAATATATTAGAGACAATATTAAACAGCGTTGCACTCGGCCTCGGAATTACACTCGTACCACAGTCTGCTGTCCATCATCTTTCTAAAGCAGGTAAGGTACATTGTCATGCAATCCCTGAAAAATACGGCAGTATTTCAACGGTTTTCATACGCCGTAAAGATAGCTATATGACGAATTCAATGCGTAGTTTTTTAAAAACAATTGAAGAACATCATCATATCAATATGCTGTGAAAGACATTCTTACATGAATGTCTTTTTTTCTTACAAAAGTGTAAGTCTTTCGTAAGCTAATTCGATAGTTGCAAGTGGACATATTTCCTATAATTAAGACATAAGCAGGGCAACAACAATTCGAAAAGGAGCGGATACGCATGATGAACAATATGAAATCAAATAAATTTTTAAATACAATGGGCATGGTGCTATCCGCACTTGTCGATGCAAAAGCTGTTGCTTCTACATTAAACAAATAAGGAGAGATTATAATGAACAACATTACTTTCAACAAATCAGACTTTATCGGACTTGCAAGTGGAGCTACTCTTCTTACGGCTTTCATTTATACACTTGCTCAAGGTCTTGTTTAACACTTTGTTTCCCCAAACCCCTTTATATAGAAAAGGCTGCTCGTCTTATAGACAAGCAGCTTTTTAGTTTGTTTCATATATAATTTGACCTGTTTTCGTAATATCATATCCGCCAATTGCATTTAATTCATTATGAAATTCTTCCGATTGCAGAATGTCTTTCATGACTTCAATCAGCTCTTCATTTTCTTTATTCTTCAAAATTACTAAATCATACTGTTCTTTCATGATTGGAATAAAGTCCACATTTACAATTTGCGAAAACTTTTCTGAACCTACTCCTACATCAGCTTTTCCATTTGCAACTTGCGTGGCAACACCCAGATGATTCGATTCTTCCCATTCATATCCACTAATATCAGCTTTATTTAATTTTTGGATTCGTAATTGTTCATCCACTAACACTCTAATACCAGAACCCTTTTCTCGATTTACAAACTTTATAGTGGATCCGGATATGTCGGCCCATGTCTTTATTTTCTTCGGATTTCCTTTTTGGACATAAAACCCTACATTTCTGGACAATAAATTAATCATAATACATGGCTGTCCTACTAAAATGCGTTTTACATAAGGAACATTATATGTACCCGTTTCACCATCAAACAAATGCAAACTAACGATACTTCCTTCTCCTTGATACATTTTCACTAAACTTGTTAAGCTACCTTGATACGCCCTTAAAACATTAGAACTTGGCAAACGGTTTTCTATACGTTTAGCTAACATATCTAACGTTAGTTCTTGACCACTAATAATACACGTGTTCAAGATACTACTACCATCGTTTTTTACAGGAGTAACTTGTACCTTTCCTGTTTTCATTTGTTTTATATATTGATCTAAATCTGCTGCATCAATGCGCATCTGTCTACCAACTCTATAAGAAGGCAGTTCTCCTTTTTTAATTAAGTCGTATACAGTTAATTTTGATACTTTTAATCGCTTCGCTACTTCTTCCGTTGTGTAGGAATGATGATCCATAGACGATTCCTCACTTTCTTCCTTCATTGTAACAAAGAAAAGAATATTTCTCCTATATTAAAAAACAACTACATCGTTCAAATTATATTCAATTATAACTAGTTATATCTAGTTATAATTAGTTATAATTAGATATGTCAAAACGAAAGGGGATTTTTTTATGAATAAATTTACATTACGTTCTATTGGGGCACTTATACTTTCTTTCCTTCTTATATTTAGTGCTGCTTGTACAAGTGGGGAAAAGAATACAAAGTCAGCTGCTAAAGAGGATAAAACAGTTGAACTTACTATCTCAGCTGCTGCAAGCTTACAAGATGCATTAAAAGAAATTGAAAAACAATATAAAGAAAAAGAACCAAATATTAAACTTTCTTTTAACTTCGGTGCTTCTGGAGCACTTCAACAACAAATTGAACAAGGTGCACCTGCTGATTTATTCTTCTCTGCAGCAGAAGATAAATTCCAAACCCTTGTAAAAAAAGGATTCATTAATGAAAAAGAGGGGAAAAATCTTCTTGGAAATGAACTAGTTCTAGTCATCCCTAAAGATAGCTCTCTTACAAAATTTCAAGATTTAAAAGATGAGAAAATCAAAAAAATTGCACTTGGTACACCTGAATCTGTACCTGCTGGAAAATATGCAAAGGCTTCTCTAACACACGAAAACCTTTGGAATGATGTTCAAAATAAAGTCGTATTTACAAAAGATGTTCGCCAAGTGTTAACATATGTAGAAACAGGGAATGTCGATGCTGGTATCGTATACAAAACAGATGCTCTCATTTCAGATAAAGTAAAGATTGGTGAGACAGCAGCAGCTACTTCTCATGAGCCAATCCACTATCCTTTAGGTGTTATAAAGGAATCTAAACATAAGAAAGAGGCGACTTCAGTTTATGAGTATTTGCAGTCAAAAGATGCACAATCTATCTTTAAGAAATATGGATTTACAGTCCTGTCGTAATTACTATGAGCATTGATGCTATTATATCGCCTGTCTTTCTATCTTTAAGAGTAGCTGCTTGCGCCACTATTCTCGTTACAATTTTAGGGACGATTGTCGGGCGAGTATTAGCTCGCTCCTCATGGCGATATAAAGTACTATTAGAAACCATTTTTTTATTACCAATGGTACTTCCACCAACTGTTATCGGCTTCTTTCTCATTATCATGTTTGGAAACAACAGCCCGATCGGAAAGTGGATCGAATCATTATTTCAGCAGTCTATTATGTTCACATCTACTGCTGCGATTATCGCTTCTACAGTTGTTGCATTTCCGCTTATGTACCAATCAGCAAAAACGGGATTTTCTATCGCAAATGTACAAATTGAAGAAAGTGCTCGTGACCTTGGCGCAAGTGAATATCAAGTTTTTCTGCACGTTACACTTCCGCTCGCATTTCCTGCCTTACTAAGCGGGATGATTTTGAGCTTTGTCCGCGCGCTCGGTGAGTTTGGTGCTACACTCATGTTTGCCGGGAATATTCCTGGTAAAACACAGACAATCCCAACTGCAATTTACATGGCCATTGACGCAAGTAATATGCAACTCGCCTGGACACTTGTGATTATCACTATTAGTATGTCACTCGCATTTCTCCTATGCATTCAGCTTATTAATAAAAGAATTAGTAATTCTTAAAGCAGCTTTTTTGAAGCTGCTTCTTTATTTCTTAGGAAATAAAATATACCATCGGGAAATAACTGAATTTTACCTTTTATTAAAATATACATTTTATTTGAATTCACTTTCTAAAATAGGCAATTTCCTGTTATTATATGGAGGTGTTTCAAAAAATGAAGAAATGAAAACGCATTTATATCGTAAGTTCTTCATCCTGTTTTAGCGATCGGTAATCTTCTACTCTATTAGTGGGGCATTACCGATCGTTAGAACGATATGTAATTATATTGGTATAGAAAACCGAAGGGAGTCTTGTAATGGACATTTTATTAGCGCTTCTTCCTGCAATTGCATGGGGAAACATCTTATTAGTAAGCGTAAAAATGGGCGGTGGTGCATATAGCCAAACGGTAGGTATGACAATCGGTGCTCTATTCTTCGCAACAATCATGTATGTATTTACTCAACCAGCTTTAACAATGACAGTCTTAATTGTTGGTTTTATTTCAGGTTTATTCTGGGCTTTAGGACAAGTAAACCAATTAAAAACAGTTGAAAAACTAGGTGTTTCAACTACTGTAACGATTTCTACTGGCATGCAACTTGTTGCAACTTCTATCTTTGGGGTTATCGCTTTCCGTGAGTGGACTACTACTACAACGATCATTCTGGGAACGATTGCAATCCTATTAATCGTAGTTGGTGTTGTATTCACATCATTAGATGATAAAGAAAATGCTCAGCCACCAGGACAATTGAAAAAAGGTCTTCTTACTTTAATTGTTTCTACTTTCGGCTATCTTGTATATGTAATTATTATTCGTTGGTATAATATCGACGGTTGGTCTGCTATTTTACCACAAGCAGTTGGTATGTTTGTTGGTGCGGTTGTACTGACGTCTAAACATAAACCATTTAACAAATATGCAATCCGTAATGCTTTATCTGGTTTACTATGGGGAACTGGAAACTTATTCTTACTTCTTTCATTACCACGTGTTGGAGTAGCAACAAGCTTCCCATTATCTCAAACTGGAATCGTTATCTCAACATTCGGCGCAATTGTCTTCTTAGGTGAAAAGAAAACAAAACGTCAATTGATCTTTATTGCACTAGGTAGTGTTTTAATTATCGGCGGCGCTGTATTACTTGGTATGACAAAAGCATAATCTTATATTCTATTAGTAACCCCCTGAAGCATATATGCTTCAGGGGGTTTTTTAATTCTAATTTTTTTCTAGATATAATTATTTGTATGTTCTTGCCCCTTATAATTACTCTTCCACTCTAGCAAACCAGCTACACATATAAAGAGATTAATAACAGCTAATATTAGCATGACGTATAAACCAGTAGAAATATAAATTACAACGCTAACTACATTATATAAAATCCATAAATGCCAGTTTTCTAATATTTTTCGACTTAACATAAATTGAGCCACTAGTCCCAATACAGCATTTAAAGCGTCTAAATATGGACTTGTTGACTCTAAATAACGGACTTGATAATAACCCCAACCAATCCAAGCAACTAAAATAAAACTTATATAAAAAGTCCACCCTTTCAAATCTAAACGAACTGTTGCTTTTACCTCTCCCTCCCCACTTCGTGCAATCCAATAATACCAACCATATACATTAAAGATAAATTGAAAAGCAGCTAATACTGCCATTGCATATAAACCTTGTGTAATAAAAATGTATAGAAATACCGCAACAGTAATCATGCCAAATAAAAAGTTGGATACTTTTTCTCTCGCTAATAACCAAACATTAATGATCCCCATAATTGATGCAAAAATTTCAATATAACTCGATTGAATATACAATCCAACTAATACACAAATAATACTAGAAACAAGTAAAAAAAGTGGACTTCTAACCATATTTATCTCTCCCCAGATGTGTAATAAATTCCCTATCACCAGTATAAGGAATAGCCCTTTCCTTTACCATGAATTTCCGCCTTCTCATTATCCATTCCATCTACGGTAAGTCTTTTCTTTTTACAAAATTCTCTTAAAGATGATATCGTTTTTATAACATATCTCTACTAGAAAGGAATAAAGGATATGCCTAACAAACATCGAATTTTATTTATTGGTGCTGGTCGTATGGCAGAAGCTATATTTTCCGGATTACTTAAAACAAGCAAAGAGTACATCGAAGAAATTATCATCTCTAACCGAAGCAACGTAGAAAAGTTAGAACAATTACAAAGGCGATATAATGTGTCTATTACAACGGATTGGAAGCAGCATATTACATCTGTCGATACGGTTGTTTTAGCAATGCCACCTTCTGCTCATGAAGAGTTATTAGCTGAGCTATCTCCGTTAATATCAAATCAACTTGTCGTAACAGTAGCAGCTGGCATTGGACCATCTTATTTAGAAGCTAGACTCCCAAAAGGCACGCCTGTTGCTTGGATTATGCCTAATACAGCTGCTGAAATTGGAAAGTCTATCTCCTTATATACAATGGGACAATCAGTAAACGAGATGCATCAAGAAACCCTGCAACTGCTTTTAAGAGGTATTGGTACTTCGCAACTTTGTACTGAGGAAGAAGTCCATCAGCTTACTGCAGTTACTGGAAGTGCACCAGCCTTCCTTTATTACTTTGCTGAAAGCTTAATTGAAGCAACAAAAAGTTATGGAGTCGATGAAGAAACCGCAAAACATCTTGTCATTCAAATAATTTCTGGCTCTGCTTCTATGCTCGAACAAACGCAAGATCCAGCTAACCTCCGCGAACAAGTAACAACGCCAGGTGGTTCCACAGCTGAGGGTCTCAAAACTTTATACGAATATAATTTTTCAGAGGCAATTCAAAAAGCAGTAGAAGCAACAAACAAAAAAGCTAGGGGGAAATAATATGATTTTAACAAGTTTAAAAGACTATACAACATTACATAACGGTGTAAAAATGCCTTGGTTTGGTTTAGGTGTTTTTAAAGTAGAAGATGGTTCAGAAGTAATTGATTCTGTAAAAGCAGCAATTAAAAATGGCTACCGCAGCATCGATACTGCAGCAATCTATCAAAATGAAGAGGGCGTTGGACAAGCGATTCGTGAATCAGGTGTTTCACGTGAAGAATTATTTATTACCTCAAAAGTATGGAATAGCGATCAAGGATATGAAACAACACTTCAAGCATTTGAAACTACATTAGAGAAATTAGGTCTAGAATATTTAGACTTATATTTAGTACATTGGCCTGTAAAAGGGAAATATACTGAATCATGGAAAGCATTAGAAAAACTTTATAAAGATGGCCGTGTTCGCGCTATCGGTGTGAGTAATTTCCACATTCACCACTTACAAGACGTATTTGAAATTGCTGAAATTAAGCCAATGGTCAACCAAGTGGAATACCACCCACGTTTAGCACAAGAAGAGTTACATGCATTCTGTAAAGAACATAACATCCAGCTTGAAGCTTGGTCACCATTAATGCAAGGACAACTACTAGATAATCCAACGTTACAAGAAATTGCGACAAAATATAATAAATCAACTGCGCAAATTATTTTACGCTGGGATTTACAAAACGAAGTTGTAACAATCCCTAAATCAATTAAAGAACATCGCATTATTGAAAATGCAAACATCTTCGACTTTGAATTAAGTGCTGATGATATGAAAGCAATTCAAGCTTTAAATGAAGATCGTCGCGTTGGTCCAGATCCAGATAACTTTAACTTCTAAGCGAAAAACCACTGCCATATGCAGTGGTTTTTTTATTTAAGAAAACTGAAAATTTAAACTATATTTCATTTGGTTGACACTTCATTGTTCAAGGTGTAAGATTTTGAATTATCAAAGAAACACAAAAATTAATAAAATTTATTCGTTTACTCATTGTATCAAGAGAGGTGGAGGGACTGGCCCTTTGAAACCTCGGCAGCAGGTTCATTTTGAATACTGTGCCACTTCCTGCAAGCTTTATGCTTGAAAGATAGAATGAGGGACTTCGTTTATATACGGGTGCATAACTTGTACGTAAAAATCCCTCTTTCTCAATATGAAAAGAGGGATTTTTTATTTTTCATTTCCCTCATCATCATCCAAACTTAATTATTTAGGAGGAAAATCAAATGAAAAAGAAGTTTGTACCCGGTATTGCATCAGTTGTAGGAGTAAGTATTTTATTAACTGGTTGCGGTAGTTATAAAAACGAAGCAAGCGGAGCAAATGCAAAAGACGAGGCACCTAGTAAACAGGTTTTAAATTTATCTTCACCTACTGAAATACGAACAATGGATACGGCCCGTGCTACAGATACTGATTCTGGTCAAGTAATGAGAAACGTATTTGAAGGTTTGTATAATCTTGGTGAAGGTAACAAACCTGTCCCTGGCGTTGCAAAATCTCATGAAGTAAGTGGCGATAAAACGAAATACACATTCCACCTGCGAGATTCAAAATGGTCAAACGGCACTCCTGTTACAGCGAAAGATTTTGTGTTCGCTTGGCAGAGAGCCGTAGATCCAGCAACAGCCTCTGAATACGCATTTCTATTCTTTGATATTAAAAATGCAACAAAAATTAACAATAAAGAACTTCCAGCCGACCAACTTGGTGTAAAAGCAGTTGATGACCATACGTTTGAGGTAGAATTGGAACGTCCTGTTCCGTATTTTATTAGCTTAACAGCGTTCCCAACATTTCTACCAATTAACGAGGAATTCTTTAAAGCACAAGGTGATAAGTACGCTTTAGAAGATAATACAATCTTGTACAATGGAGCTTTTACACTAAGCGATTGGAAGCACGAACAAAGCTTTAAATTTAAGAAGAACCCTACCTATTGGGATAAAGATACTGTCAAACTAGAAGAAATCAATTTTAACGTCGTAAAAGAAAAATCAACAGAAGTAAATTTATTCGAGTCAAAACAATTAGACCGTATAAAACTAACATCTGACTTCGTTGATAAATATAAAAAAGATGCCAACTTTAAAGAACGTCCAAACGTAGGCGTACAATTTTTACGTATGAATCAACAAAACAAAGTACTTCAAAACGTTTCTGCACGCCAAGCAATTGATCAAACAATTGATAGAAAATCCTTTGTAAATACGTTATTAAATGATGGCTCTACACCAACATTTGGTCTCGTTCCAAAAAACTTTGCAAAAGGACCTGAAGGAAAAGAATTCCGTACTGCAAACGGCGATTTAACAAAAGTTGATACAAAATCCGCACAAAAGTTATGGGAAAAAGCTAAACAAGAGCTTGGTTCTGAAAAGATAACATTAGAATTATTAACGAGTGATGCTGACCTTGATAAGAAAACTGGTGAATTCTTAAAAGGACAACTAGAAAAGAATTTAGATGGCTTAACAGTAAATATAAAACCGCAACCGCGTAAGCAACAAGTTTCGCTTTTATTAAAAGGTGACTACGAAATCGGAATTGATGGCTGGAGCCCTGACTTTGCGGATCCAATTACATTCCTTGAGCTATTTACAACGAATAACCCTTATAACTTAGATCATTACTCTAGTAAGGAATTCGATGAAACAATAGCAAAAGTGAAAACAACTTTAGCTGGTGATGAAAAAGCTCGCTGGGAAGCATTACTAGAATCCGAGAAAATATTATTTAAAGACACTGTTATCGCTCCTCTTTACCAAAAAGGCGAATCTTATTTAGAACGTTCTTATGTGAAAGGAATTGTACAAGTAGACTTTGCAGGTCAATTAAACTTCAAGTGGGCAAAAATTGAAAAATAAAGTAAAACCGTAATAAGTGGGGGTTCTTCATCCCCACTTATTATTAGCCCTCACCAATTGTTTTTTTAGCAAAATATATTAAAAGTAGGTTCTCTCACACAAGAGAATCTACTTTTTTAATATATTATTCCAAGAAATTAACATTCTATTTTTATTATTGACATATAGTTCTTTCCAGTGTTAATATTCTAAATAATCAAAGAAACAAAATATTTCACCATCAAAATATAATGTCTACTACGTTGAAACATATAACGATAGATTATAGCTCAACATGTATATACATATAGAACACCTGATTACCTATAAACAAATATTTATAATAGGTTTTATCTCCTTCTATAGCTCTACTTCAAGACATGGACATTATGACGTTACGAACAACACATTTAGGGAGGAACGAACAATGAAGAAAAAAGTTGTACCTGTTGTTGCATCTGTTTTAGGGGCAAGTCTATTACTAACTGCTTGTGGGGGAAATAAAGATAATGCAAGCGGAGCGAAAGCAAACGATAAAGTACCTGATAAACAGGCAATTAACTTATCATTCGCTTCAGAAATTCCAACAATGGATGTTGCAAAAGCAACGGATGGGGAATCCATGAATGTAATGCGAAATGTTTTTGAAGGTTTATATGCAATGGGAGAAGATAATAAACCGATTCCTGGTGTTGCTGAGTCGGTCGACATTAGTCCCGATAAAACAAAATATACATTCCATCTGCGTGATTCAAAATGGTCAAACGGTACTCCTGTTACAGCAAAGGACTTCGTCTTCGCTTGGCAACGTGCCGTAAATCCTGATACAGCAGCTGAATATGCATTCTTATTCTTCGATATAAAGAATGCGAAACAAATAAACCAAAAACAATTACCGGTTGATCAATTAGGTATTAAAGCTGTTGATGACAAAACTTTAGAAGTACAACTAGACCGTCCTGTTCCTTACTTCTTAAGCTTAACGACATTCTCAACATTCTTACCAATTAATGAAGATTACTTAAAGTCTCAAGGCGATAAATACGGTTTAGAAACAAATCATTTAATTTACAACGGTGCTTTCACATTAGATAACTGGAAACATGAGCAAAGCTTCCAATTGAAGAAGAATCCTAACTATTGGGATGCTAAAACTGTAAAATTAGAAGAAATCAACTTCAATGTCGTTAAAGATAAGTCTACAGAAGTTAACTTATATGATTCAGGACAAATTGATCGCGTTGCTTTAACTGCGGAGTTTGTTGATAAATATAAGGGCGATCCAAACTTCAAAGAACGCGCTGAAGTTGGCATTCAATTTTTACGACTAAATCAAAAAAATGAAACATTAAAAAATCAACATGCACGCCTTGCTATTAACGGAGCAATGAATAAGAAAGCATACGTAGAAACAATTTTAAATAACGGTGCTGTTCCAGCTGAAGGAATGGTTCCTGCGAAATTTGCAAAAAGTCCTGATGGCAACGACTTCCGTAAAGAAAATGGAAATCTAGTGAAAGATGATGTGAAAACAGCGAAAGAAAACTGGAAAAAAGCGAAGCAAGAACTTGGTACTGACAAAGTAACAATTGAACTCTTAACAAGTGATAATGCTTTAGCTAAAAAGACTGGTGAATATTTAAAAGGTGAACTAGAAAAGAACTTAGATGGATTAACAGTGAATTTAAAACCACAACCACGTAAACAGCAGTTAAAACTACTGTTAAGTGGTGACTATGAAATTGGTATTGATGGCTGGGGCCCTGACTTCGCTGATCCAATTACATTCTTAGATTTATTTACAACAGATAGTGCTTATAACTTCGATAAATACTCTAACAAAGAGTACGATGAGCTCATTCATAAAGTGAAAACAGATTTAGCTGGCGATGAAAAAGCATGCTTTGAAGCAATGAAGCAGGCTGAAAAAATTCTATTACAAGACGGCGCTGTCGCTCCTTTATACCAACAAGGTCGTTCTTACTTACAACGCTCTTTCATTAAAGGACTTGTAACAACTGACTTCGGCGGTGAATTTAACTACAAGTGGACAGAAGTTGCAAAATAATAAGTAATAATAAAAAGGTATCCAATTGAAGGATACCTTTTTATTTTATGCTTCTTTAATTATAGAATTACTTCTCTTTACCATCCCTTTTATACCTATGGTAATTCCTGCTACCCATTTTGTAACTAGTACAATAAGTAATAATACAATAATATTTCTCTCCCAATCAACTTCACCAAATATTATTGTATGATAACCGTCTGTTACGGGAAATCCCCCTAATCTAGTGATAAATATTTGCGTATCAATAATAAGAAGGCAAACAAAAAGATTATCAATTCTCTTCATAGCTCTCTTTTTGCATTGAACCAAAACTCATCATAAATATAAACACAAACATCAAATATGTTCTCCACGTCAAAGAAGGTATATGCCCTGACCAAAGATAGCTAATCAAATAGTTAATCCCCATAATACAAGAAGATACTACTAAACTAATGCTTATGAGTTTTACATATTTGAACATATCTTTTCTCCTTACTTTTCTATCTCTTCAAATTGCAGATTTACCGGCTCTTCTAGGAGTGTTTCATAAAAGTTTTCAGCCAAATCTGTTGAAGGAATTTTTCCATCCACTTCATCAAATCGAATACTATCTAGCCACACACAACCTTCTCCTGATAATAAAACACCAAATGCAATACCAAGCGCTCCTTCTTTTATATCTAATACAACCGAGTACGATTGCCAGTTATTCGTATTTTTAATGGGGCGATTTTGCATATTATCCATAGCGAGCGGTTCTGTATCTTTTCCATCTACTCGCATCCACAATCCTGCCCAATCTCTTACGCTTTCACTCTTAACAAACGCTGTAAAACGTAATCTCTTCCCTACATATTTATCTGCTCGGAACATTTGCATTAATGTTGAAAATCCTCCGTGCGTAACATTCTCTTTTGCTTTTATGTATGCAGATACTTTCCCTTGATGGACAACTTCATAATCTAAACCCATCTCATATTCAGCAGGATGACTTCCACTTAAGATCCATCCTTTCGGTATACCTTTTTGCATTGAAACACCCTCTCCTCTTTCTATATAAAATGACTGGAAGTACTTTCGATATTTCTTTGGTGGCAATTGAAACATTCTTTTAAAAGCTCTCGTAAAGGCCTCTTGTGAGGAAAAACCATATTGCATTGCAATATCAATAACAGGTCTTTCAGTCGATACTAAAGCCTGTGCAGCATGAGTTAATCTTCTCTTTCGAATATAATCCGTTACACTCATCCCAATATACCTTTGAAAAATACGATGAAAATGGTACATCGATACCGCACTGCGAGATGCCACTCTTTCTGTTGTAAGCTCCTCATGTAAGTGATTCTCTATATATTCAATTGATTTTTTTATTATCTCTTTATATTCTTCATGCATTTTAGTCCCTCCCTCACAACTTCAATTTACCATATACATACAAATCAGTTTTGATTTAAATTGCGGATTAATCCTTGAAGCTACAAGTCAAAATTTTATTTTCAACACATACATAATTACATGATTTTAGGAAAAACTTGTATAGAACAAATTTACATAAGGAGGAATTTATAATGAGAATTTTACTATCAGTTTTATTAGCTCTTATGCTAGTACCTGCATTAACAGGATGTAAAGCTCCTGCAAAGGAAGACACGACTTCTAATAAAAAGACTACAGAAGAGGCAAAGAATGAAGCCCCTGCTGATTTAAAACTAAATTTCAATGAATTCGATTTAAAGGCAGACTACCAAGATACTAAGAAAGACTACGAAGCAGACTATAAAAATGTAGCAGCTGATAAAAAAATGGAAGCAAAAATTGAAGATCATAAAGCAGATGTAAAATTAACAGGAGATGAGGCTATCACAAAATTAAGCCCACTTCTACAAGAATTAAAATTTGATAAAGATACTCCTGACCAAGAAGTAATCGATCAAGTAGCGAACGTGTTCAAACTTGATAAAGACTACCAAAAATTCGATTTAGAAGTTGTCTTCTCTGATGGAACGAAAAAAGAATACAAAAGAGAAATAAAATAAAGAAGTAGGCGATTGCCTACTTCTTTATTTTTTAATTTTTGCGTATCTTAGTTCTGGACTAGAACCGATAATGAACTGAACACCAGATACTGATGGTTTTTGTAAATATGAAGCACTTGGGAAAATAATTGGGATTAATGGTGAATCTGTAAACATAATATCTTCCGCTTTATGCAATAAGTCAAAACGCTTATCTTCGTTTTGTTCAACTTTTGCTTCTTTTACTAAAGCGTCAAATTCTTTATTATGCCATTTTGCATAGTTATTCGGACCATCACCTGCATATAAATCTAGTTTAGTAATTGGATCTAATAAAGAGCCGCCCCATCCCATATAAGCTAATTGGAAATCACTTTGCTTGTATGTGTCGATGTAACTCTTCCATTCTTTATTTTCTAATTTAATATCTACACCAAGATTTTTCTTAAACATTTCTTGCATTGCTTCTGCTACTTTTTTATGTTGTGTATCTGTAGTGAATTTTAATGTTACTTCAGGTAATGTATATAAGTTACGTTTAATATTTTAACAATTGTTCAGTTCCTAACCTTTGAA
>NZ_JBMDKC010000094.1:0-21455 GCF_057809515.1 Bacillus sp. FG16 | reverse complement strand
GAAGGAAATACAAAGCCGCCAAACAGTGGTAGTGGCGAAGGAAATACAAAGCCGCCAAACAGTGGTAGTGGCGAAGGAAATACAAAGCCGCTAAACGATGGTAGTGGCGAAGGAAATACAACACTGCCAAACAATGGGGATGGCCATGGAACGCCAATGCAACCAAGTAATGATGGGAGTTCAGGAGAGTATCCAGCCAATAATGGTTAATAAGTAATATGAAGATATTGTTGGTCCTTTTGCAAATTTAAAAAAAGCATAAATAGATTAGTAAATGAGGAACAACGTTTAGGAAGTAGCTAGTAGTCGTTGAAGTACATTATAAGTCGAAAGGGTGAAGTCTCTTTATATAGTACCTTTTAAATGAAAAATGCGCTATTCTTTCTGTAGAATCATAGGAAAGGATGGCGTTTTTTATGTCTGTTTCTGTGTCTGACGAATTACAACTATTTGCTCAAGAGATTCAAAGTTTTTTATCTCCAAATACCTTACGGGATCTTGCTAGAGATGTTGGTTTTGTACAACGAGTGAACCGGCACTGACAGATATATCGGTGGAGATAAAACGTGGCGAGACTGTGGGAATTATCGGTGGTACTGGTTCAGGCAAATCTACATTTGTGAACTTGATTCCGAGATTTTATGACGCTACCTCTGGACAAATACTCGTCAATGGAATTGATGTAAGGAATTATAGTCTACATGAGTTACGCGGTGAGATCGGAATCGTTCCGCAGAAGGCACTGCTCTTCACAGGGACGATTGCGCTCATGTTGTATACGAATCCGCTCATGACCGTCGTCGTGCTGTTATCTGCACCAGTGACTTTCTTCGTAGCGCGGTTCATCACGATGCGCTCCCAGCAGCTATTTCGTGATCAGGCCCGCATATTGGGTGGACTGAATGGCTATGTCGAGGAGATGATCGGCGGGCAGAAGGTTGTTCAGGCCTTCCGTTATGAAGATCACTCTTTTGCGGAGTTTACAGCGCGAAATGATAAATTGTATCACACAGGGGTAAAATCACAATTCGTCAGCTCTCTGTCGAATCCATCCACCCGTTTGGTGAACAATGTTACCTTCTCAATCATCGCCTTAATTGGGAGTATTATGGTCATTATGTCTAGAATATCGGTCGGGGGATTATCGAGTTTCCTGATTTATGCCAATCTGTTCGCTAAACCGTTCAACGAGATTACCGGAGTAATTACACAGTTGCAATCAGCTACGGCCTCGGCGTAACGTATCTTTCAGGTACTTGATGAATCGGCGGAGTCACCGGAGGCTGAAGATGCAGTTCATATCCCAGCTAAGCAGGGGACGATTACATTCCATCATGTGAAGTTCGCTTACCAGCCTGACCGTCCCCTTATTACCGATTTGAACCTAGTTGTTGAACCAGGAACACGTGTCGCAATCGTGGGACAGACGGGTGCTAGCAAGACAACATTAGTGAATCTGTTAATGCGATTCTATGATATTGATGCCGGTGAGATTGCGATAGATGGTATTAATATTAACGATATGGCCCGTGATAGCTTACGCCATACTTTTGGGATGGTGCTACAGGATACTTGGCTGTTTGGTGGGACAATCCATGACAATATCGCCTATGGGAAACCGAATGCTAGCTAGGATGAGGTTATAGCAGCCGCTAAGGCAGCTAACGCCCACAGCTTCATCAGGCGGCTGCCGAAGGGCTATAATACAGTAATCAACGGCTCCGGCGACAGCCTGTCCCAGGGACAGAAACAGCTCTTGACAATCGCTCGGGTTATGCTGGTTGATCCGCCTATGCTAATTCTCGACGAAGCGACGAGCAGCATTGATACGCTGACGGAGATTCGTATCCAGGCGGCGTTCCTGAAGATGATGGAAGGCAGAATGAGTTTCGTTATCGCTCACCGTTTGTCGACGATCCGTGAGGCAGATATGATCCTCTACATGAAGGACGGGGATGTCGTCGAAAGCGGGAGTCATGAGCAGCTGCTGGAGCAGGGTGGGTACTACGCCAATCTGTATAACAGCCAATTCGCGGCTGTGAATGGTTAGTAGACTATTTGTAACATTATTCCGAAAGTGCTCACGATGCGTGGACCGGGTCTTGGCCTAAATAATCTCCATCATTTTATACTATATTTATCATATGTATTAGAAGATGGTGCAACATTAAAAATTAACTCTGATACAGTGTAGTCATATTGTATCAGGGTTTGTATTATTTTATAAAAAAACATAATATATTCAGTTGAATAAACTTTGCTGTAATGAATAATAAGAGTAATCAATGCGTTTCAGTAAAAACACCTATTGCTTTTTTTAACTTATTATTTCTCCCTATAAATAATTCTCCCTTCTATCCATTCGGAAGAAAAGGAGGCGATATAACAAGGAATTATTGTTTGAACTTTTAAAAGAAATTGCCGGAGCAGTTGTGCGTGAGCTTTCAGCCTACATATTAAGATAGCAAATGCAAAAAAGATAACAAAAAACCCGCGCTTCACCGACCAAAGTACAAGCGTGGGTCTAAAAGAAAAAGATAATGCATAATAACAACCACCTTGACAGTAGCAGTTATGAGACGGGATGTGTCCAGCATTTCGCCTATTTTATTTTATCATTATAAAGAATGAAGGAATAAGGCGTCTAACCGCAAGGACTGCGGGGTTAGCCTAATCAATTAGAGTTCGATAGAACTCTAATTGATTAGGAATCCCCACTTTCACTTCTAAACGAAGTGAAAGTGGGGATAGTTCAATATATTGTAAATAGAAAGAGGATTAAATTTAGGAGAAAATTTGCATCTTGTAACTACAGTTTACTTTGCTGTAAAGAAACAAAAAAACATTTTTCTTATTCAATAATTCCAATTTCTAGAGCTTTTTGAACAGCTTCTTCTTTGTTACGGACTCCTAACTTTGTATAAGCTGTAGAAGCATAATTTCTGACCGTACCACTCGATAAATATAATCTTGATGCTATGGTAGTGTATCGAAGTCCTTTTGCTACTAGCTGCAATATTTCTATCTCCCTAGCTGTTAGTTCGAAAGCGGTTGCTTTTGATTGTGGTGTCTCTTTTTGCTCATCAAACTTCTCAAATATTTTGTGAGACATTTCCTGATCAATTAGTGTCCCACCTTTGTGAATAAGTCGGATCGTATTAGCTAGCTCCAACGTTTCAATAGATTTAAGTAAAAAACCATCCGCACCGTTGCGAAGTGATTCCAACGCCTGTTCGGTATCCTGAAAAGTTGTGAAAATCAACACGCGGATATGTGGCCATTGTTGCTTAATCTTTTTGGTTGCTTCAACTCCATCCATGTGCTGCATATCTAAATCCATAAGTATAACATGGGGTTGAAGGCGCCCACACAAATCGATGGCTTGATTGCCATCCTCAGCTAAACCGACTACATTTAAATCTTCACATCTATCGAGTAGTGTCCTCAAACTTTCCCGAACAAATGGTTGATCGTCTACAATTAACAAACGAATAAGTCCATCTTTTATTTCAGTTTGTCGCGGTATGGTACATGTAACAAGCATTCCTTCCTCTGGCTTTGTATATACAGACAAATGACCTTGCAAATTCATTGCCCGTTCTTTCATCGCATTCATACCGAAGCCTTCCTGCCATTCTACATTTCCTTTTCCATTATCTTGAACTTCTAACCTCGTATACTGTTGTTCAAACTGCAATGAAACTATAATTTCAGTTCCCTGACCATGACGTACTGCATTCGTAAGGGACTCTTGTAAACAACGAATGAATGCGATCTTCGCTTGCCGAGACAGTTGATATTCCTCTCCGAATGTCCTAAAACTTACATTTACCTGAGCGTGCTCCTGAAATTCGACTCCAAGATTTTGTAGAGATTGAATCAAGGAAGGCGATTGACACGGAGACTCCATTTGATGTAAGTAACCTCTCACATCCTCGATGCTTTTACGTCCCATTTCAAGCAGAGAATCTAGCCTCTGTATACCCATTTCAGTAGCAATTTCGGTACGCAACGTTTCCATCCCCATAATAATAGAAGTATAAGCGTGACCAACTGTATCATGAAGCTCACTCGACAGTCTGTTCCGTTCTTCTGCCAGTGTAATGCGTTCAATCTGAGACATATATTGCTCAAGTACCGCGTTTTGTTTACGAATCGCTTCATTTTGCTTATGATTGACGATTAATAAATGGAAAGCGAAGCCCATTACATAAGCAAGTCCATAGTTGGTAACCATAATCCAATAGCTATTACTTGGCGCAACCGCATAGAAAATTCCAGTTGTTATAAAAACTGTTGTTGGAGCTGTCCAATAATAGGACAAATGCTGACTATTCGCAGCAATCAGAAAAACCGATATAAGAAATGTAACGTTAGCTCCCGGAAATAAAGAAGTTAAATATATACACAGTCCACCATATAGCAGTATTTCTGTGAACAAATAATATTTATAATTGAATAGTAAGGCTACCCATGGAACAGAGAAGGCAATAATTTCCCAAAGAATAATAATCCAAATTGGCAATGTTAAACTATCCTGAAAATCGAATGTGGTTATGGCGATAGAGACACTAACAAGTATACGGACTCCTAACATAATCCAATCGTACCAAAACCAATACTTAACCATATCTAACAAGTCATTTACCCCCTAAGTAGCCTACCTTTTTACTTCCTATATTATAAATTAATCCTTGATACATTGTTATCCTTTTTAATTTTACACTGCAATTCTCTCACAGAAGGCAAACTTCTATTGATTTAGTTGCCGGATCATGCTACGTGTATAGCCACCGATTTTCTTTGTCAAACGATCTACTATTCTAATACTTATGGCGGTAAATACTATACCCATAAACATTACAAAGAGTGACTTAGTAAAGGTATCTATCTGTATAAATATAATATTCATTTCGATGTATTGATACAGTAGTGGTGCCAATAGCAACATAAGTGGCATTACATAAAAAATGATTGCGCTAATGAGACTGAAAATGCCAATCACTAATTTCTGCATTAACCAAAAGATAGCAGACCAAGTACGACGATCTGTAAGCACTAATTTCACCTGAGCCCAGTTTGATGTATCCATTTTTATACTTCTATCATAAGTGTCGGTCGAAATATCTGTATAAATTTTCGTCTGTATGCGCTCGAATTGGATAAAAGGTGTCGTAGTCTGTAGTACGCGTATAACTAGTGGAATCCCAATTACCGTAAATGAAAGGGTGAAACTGAATAGCAGAGCTATTAGATAAAAACAAAAATAAAACAATCCTGTAACGAAAGTTAGTAATAAAAAATAACCATTCTGGATGAATCTTGATTTCATAAAGTTTTCGCTCCTATCTATGTAATAACCGAATTGTACTGCTTTTTTTGTCATTCTCACTAGTGTAAAAATGTCATATGACATTTCTAAATGATGCTAAAAAGGGGAGAGTAACCTACTTCTGGTTAAAAATGATGCTTATATCAATCACCATAAAACAATCCCGTTCTTGCATCTGCAAGAACGGGATTGTTTTATACTTTTATTTAATATGAGATGGACTTGTTTTTCGAATATGAAACATAATATCAAATTGCTCAAGCAATGACGTATCAAAGTATGCCAATTGGTTCGGTAAGAGTCGTGCCCCTATACTTAGTAAGGGTCTTTTTGCTTTAACCCATTTTTCTGCCGGTCCTTTAAGGTGACGGTTATCCAATAAAAACATTTTATATGGTACTTTTCCAAGGGTATAATTGAAACTATTTACATCTTGTGGAATCGGATTTGTTATAATCTTATCTCCGGTGTCGTTGTATAAGGTGAAATTCCCCTCCGTAGTTGTACTGCCAATTGTGACATAATTATTGTCTAAACGTTCCTTCAAATTCTGCCCCGCAACATAAGGGTATAATTCCTCATCGAAAATTCCTTTAGCTATATGAATATTGTGTCCCCATACCATCGTTTTACCACCCAATGTCTCTTGTGCCCACATTACATGATCGGCCAAATATTGCTCATGTAGCTTTAACACACTTGGATAGTCGTTAGGAATTAGCATTGTGGTATATTTCTCTATTACACTTGCCGTTGCTTTCGCCCAGATGTACTCAGGTGAAACTAATTCTGTTTTGGCTTGCCCATTCTCATCTTTTAGTAATTGGGCTACTCTCGCAGCGTTTGCTTTGAACTTTTCTTTTATTTCAGGAGCAAGGTCCATATATTCCTTTACACTGCCATTAAAAGCCGACAATTCTTTATAATTTTCTTCTACTTCTGCCAGCGAATCTGGTCGATGTAGCCTTACATAATCAATTACTTTATTAAAGCAACCTTGGTCCAACTCCTTTAAGTCGAGCCCAATAAATTGGATCTTTTTTTTATTGGATGGATTAGCATTATAATCTTTCATCCAGTCAATCATGGCTATAATTTCATCAGTAGGATATAACAAGTTTAAAAATTCTCTAGGGTTTCCTTTTCCTGTTTGGATATATTCATTTAGTTTTAAGCCGTTTCCCCAATCTTCTTCCATTGTGAAGTTTGTAAAACCCATCTCAGTAACCAAATATTTCACAAGGCGAAACTTCATAGTGAAAATTTCAGAGCTTCCATGAGTATTCTCTCCTAATCCTACATATTGTGCGCTCCCAATCATTTTCTTAAGTGGTTTTAAATCCTCAAATGATTTTGACGGCTCTATCGTTTTTAATGGGTAAGCCTGTGATTGTATGGATTTAACTATATTTTTCTGGATTGATTGACCTGAATTTTCGACTGCTACTGTTTGAGCGTTTCCTACTTCCGCGCATCCTGTGACTAATAAAGCTGTACTAACCATTGCAATTATGCTTTTCTTATTCATTTTTTCCACCTCAATTGAATTATTTGTAAAAGCAAGGTTGATTCATGTACTTGCACGAATCAATTGCCTTAATTCAATTGTTATCTATCCCATATCATATTTTCTAGTTACATATTGTCATAAGGTTAATTGACACAGGTCATAGACTAATCATTACACTTTTGTACTATCGGCTATGACAATTTATAAATAATAATTACATTGATGAGTCGCAAGTAAGACTAGATTATAAATTTGGGAGGGATTTTAAAGATGAATGAATCTGTATGCCAAAATATTTTTATTCTAAGTTGTGTCTGTGGAAATGAGAAGAAGTAAATTCGATAAACAAGTGAATGAAAGGGGAAGGGCGGATTACAATGATATTACACGCAAAATCGCTCCATAATAAAGATAAAATCCAACGTGCTAAAATAGGACTTCAACTCTTTCTAAGTATCTTAATCATTACTTCTATTATTTTAAATGTAGGAGTAATAATTACGGAAAGTAGGGCGCTTATTGTGGTATATATGTTTACCCCAGCATTATCTTCTATTTTGACTCGCATAATACTGAAAGAAGGGTTTAAAGATGTATCTTTTAGTCTCGATAACTTAAAGATATGGAAGGGGATCGGTTTTGCTCTGCTAATCCCTATGATTATTTGTGGAATTACTTATTCTATCGCCTGGTTGAGTGGAATTGCAGGATTTCAGTATCCCGAAGGTGGTATGATGTTAGAACCGATCTACAATATGCTTGGGCTTCAGTATGTAACGGCACCATTCAGCTTCATTTATCTAGTAGTATTGAGCGGTATTTTCGGAAGTTTGCTTAACTTAATCCCAGTTTTGGGAGAAGAAATGGGTTGGCGAGGTTATATGCTCACAAGGCTAGTCGATGCAGAGTTTTCACGGCCCATCCTAATTAGTGGATTGATTTGGGCAACGTGGCATGTTCCAATAGTTATTGCTGGTCTATATGTAGCGGGACCATCTGTCGTTCTTTCAGTACTTGGTATCTATCTTTGTATTGTACCATTCGGTTATATTATAGCTTATTTACGACTTATCACAGGTAGCATTTGGCCTTCGGTTATCATCCATGCTACTTGGAATGCCATTATTCAAGGACCTTTTACACGTGCAAGTACAGGGTATCAAACTGAGATTTGGATTGGAGAATCTGGCTTGATAACCGCTATTATTATCTTGGCTACTGCAATAATTATGTCTCGAATCGTAAATTCTACTAAATAGCATACGGATGTGTTTTAAATTCCATTAGTGTAATATGACGAGGCTGAAATAAGATGCTTCTAAAAATATTAGAAAAAATCTAATTGAACGGACTCTTACTTAATCTTAGGCTGCTGGATATATGGGGGACATCAAGCTAAGGGTTTAATTTATAAAAATAAACTTGGTTGCCATAAAAAAACATAATGTTTTCATTTAAAGGCTATGAGATGAAATTTCATCATCTTCATCAAGTTTGACCTTCAGGAAATAAAAAGTTAAACGATTATACAAATACTCTAACTGAAAAAATGATAGTCCTTTTATCAAAAATGTAGAAGGACTATCGTTTATTTTTTTGACAAAATTAGGGGTTGATGTTCATAAAAATGGATAATATAATTCGTATTTTACGTAAAGAGAAAAATTTCCCCCTAGAATATTAAGCTAAATCTCTTGGTGTGACGGTTGATTTAAGTTTCACTTTATGACTTGTAAAGGGCTGTTCAATGCATCGTACTATTAAAAAATCTAAATTTAATTATTAAATTGCGATAAAATGTGGTCGGAAATAATGAAATTTTAGGAAAAATAAGGTACACTAGTCTATGATTTTAGTTGAAAATCGTTTGACGTTAATGCATACGGGGGAAAGATTGATGAACAACAATACAACAAATGAATCAGTTGAAGAAATTGATCAAAAACGAGTAAGATCAAAAAAACGTTATACAAATTGGAAGTTTATCGCAGCGGGTATTGGTGTAATTGCACTTCTTATTGGGGGAATGAGTTATTATCAGGCAACTCACTTCAATTCGAATGTTACAATTAATGACACAAAAGTTGGTGGTCTGAGCGCTGATCAGGCAATACAGAAATTAAAGACATCTGGACTAGCAAACAAAGTCTATGTTGATCAACAACAAATTTTAGATGAAAAAGATACAAAAACGGAACTTACGGAAAAAGATTTGCCTCAAGTTAAGAAACTATTAAAAAGTCAGTGGACATTTTTCCCTTCCTCAAAGGGAGAAAATTATTCATTACTACCAGAGAAGGCAGATCAGTATCGTAGTGAAACGATGAAAAAACTTGTAGAAGAAACGCTCATCTCTATGAATGAAAAATTAAAAGCGCCTCAAGATGCTATGGCGAAGCTAGAACAAGGAAAAATTGTTATTTCGAAAAGTGTTGAGGGAAAACAGTATGACGTTACTAGTCTACTGAAAGATTACGATAAGCAAAAATATAAAAGCGAAATTCATCTGAAGTCTGCATACATAAAACCTATTAAAGAAGACGATCCGATTGTCAAAAAAGAGGAGAAAGCACTACAGAATCTTCTTGGGCAGTCTGTTGAGTATAAAGTGCAGGATGAAGTTTATCCTTTAAAAGCGAAAGATTTAATTCAAAATGCCTCTATGTCAAAGGATATGAAAGTTACAATTGATGCGAGTGACATTAAGAAGAAAATTACAGAAATTAATAATGCCAAATCAACATTAAATAAAGATTTCTCATTTAAAACGCATTCCGGTTCAGTCATATCAGTAAAAGGACAAGGATACGGCTGGGCACTAGATGTTGAAAAAGAAACTAAACAAGTTCAACAAGCCTTTGAGAAAGGCGAAAAGTCGCTTTCTGCTTCTAATATTCACGGAAATGGTTGGGAGAAGGAAGGTATCGGTTATAAAACAACATCGAATAATGGCATCGGAGACACGTATGCAGAAGTTTCAATTGCAGAGCAACAAATTTGGATTTACAAAGATGGAAAATTAGTCGTTACAACAAATGTAGTAACGGGTAAACATAGCACGGGTGAAGATACATCACCAGGTGTGTGGTACGTCCTATACAAACGAACACCATACACGCTAAGAGGTAGCGCAGTAGGGAAAGCTGATTATGCGGTTAAAGTAGATTACTGGGTTCCATTCACCAATAGCGGTCAAGGATTCCACGATGCCGGCTGGCGAAAAGACTGGGGAAATAATGCGTATTTAACAGGAGGATCAGGTGGGTGTGTGAACCTTCTTCCTAATGTTGCAAAAACTGTATATGATAGTTTGAACACGTATGATCCAGTAATTGTGTACTAAAAAATAGCTACGTATCTAGAAATAAACAAAGCAGGAAATCTTACCTGATGGTATATGAAAAAACACCTCTTGCATTCGCATACTAAGTGTGCAAATGTAATGGAGGTGTTTTTGTTTGAATACAAAAGTGTATTGCTTATAAGAAACAAAGTAGAAAGAGATTAAGAATAAGTATTCAAATAGTCAATAAAATTGACAATGAATATCATTTTCACTTAATATAGAATCGTCGCATTTAATTAGACATGAATTTTTTGTTAATATAATAGATTTCTATTAAGTTGTCACATTTACGAATTATCATTAAATATTTTAAGAATTTAAACGTAGGAAAGGGTAATATAAAATGAACTGGAAAAAAGGCGGGTTATGGGTTATTATTTTTTTCGTTGTAAAAGGCACGATTTCTACACTTTTAATCGTTACAGGTGCTAAATATTTTGATTTATCATTTATGCAACTTATCTTATTAATTCTGACCTTATTAGTGATTTCTCTAATAAGTCGAAAGTTACTGTATAGACATAAACAAAACAAAAAGCAAAAAGAGCTAAATATATAATGAAGCCCCAGAGACCATTGGATTTCTGGGGTTATATTTTGATAGTTTTTTCGCATGTATATTAATTTAACAGAATAGGTTGTCCAAAATGATAAAATCGATGATGTTTAAAATGCGTCAGTTATTTTTACATAAGGATTGAAGAGAGCCTTCGAATCAATCTTTATTTTGAAGCACAGACGCGCATAAATTATGCTCCTTTTTCAATTGGTAGTTTAAATGTAAAAGTACTGCCTTCTCCTAATTCACTTTCAACTGTAATTTCTCCTCCGTGTAGTTCGACAATCCATTTTACCATAGACAATCCTAAACCTGTGTTTCCAATGTTTGAAGATGTGCGTGCTGCGTCAACTCGATAGAAGCGGTCCCATATTTTAGTAATATGTTGCTCGCTGATGCCGATGCCATTATCGGAGACTTTACCTATTATGTTGGTTTCATCACGGAATAGTTGCATATGCACAGTTCCACTCGCTTTACTATAAGCAATCGCATTCGTTAGTAAATTCATTAATAAGCGCATCATCAATGTTTGATCTGCTTTAATAAACAGGTCTTCCTCTATATGAGTTGTTATATCAATCGAAGCTTCTTGAACCATTAATGAAAGCTCTTCTACAACGATTTCCGTTAATTCACTCATATTGATACATTCAAATTGGAAAGTATTATGGTTTCCTAGGTCAACTCGTGCTAATAATAAGAGTTGTGAGATTAGAGCGGACATTTTACGTGATTGTTTTAAAATTACTTCTAACGATTCTTCCATTTCTTTCGGATTATTTCTCTGCGATAAAGCGTATTCGCATTGCGAAATAATAACAGATGTTGGTGTTCTTAATTCATGAGATGCGTCAGATGTAAATTGTTTTTCACTTTCAAATGATGTCTCCAATCGCTCAAACATTTTGTCAAAGGTTTGTGCTAAATGATACATTTCGTCTTTCGGTGAACCTTGTAAATTAATTCTCTTCGAAAGGTCTTTACCATCACCAATTTTACTGGCTGAATCACTCATTTGTTGCACAGGTCGAAACGCCCTTTGCGTAATAAAATATCCTCCGAATGCCGCAATAAGAATAAGTAATGGGAATGAGATGATTGTTACCACGATAAGCGTATTCATCGTTGAAGATAATTGGTTCATAGTCATTATTCCACGAACCCAGACTTGCTCATCGCCGCCTGCATTATGGAGAAAATCATATACTATCCATTCTTTATTGCCGTCTTTAATGGTTTGTATTTCATCGGATTTAAGCGATATCTTTTTATTAAAGCTTGTTGGACTATGTCCTACCAACAGCTCACCTTCTTTACTATAAATGCTTATATTTACTCCATCTTCTAAGGTTTCAAAATCATCGTCAATCTTTAACTGCCCATGCTTATATTCGATATCTTCCATGCTTTCTTTTACTGTGCTCTTTAATTGATCTTTCATATTAAAAAGCAAAACTTTATCTGAAGAAGTTAAAATAAAAGCTAACACGAGTGCCATAATAATTACAATTAGCCCCGTATACCACAGGGTCACTCTCATTTTTATTGATAGTCTTTTCATGATTCTACTCGCAATACGTAACCAGTTCCTCGTACTGTATGAATTAACTTCGTTTCAAACTGGCTATCAATTTTTTTGCGAAGATAGCGGACGTAAACATCAATAATATTCGAGCCACCTTCATAGTCGTAATTCCACACATGTTGCTCAATTTTATCTCGTGTCAGCACAACTTCTTTATTACGGATCATATATTCTAAAATAGCAAATTCTTTACTGGAAAGAGTGATAACTTGGTCTCCTCGTGTTACTTTATGCATATTGCAATCTACCACTAGGTCAGCGATTTCAAATACATTAGATGTATTTCCTGTTTTTCTTCGCATTAACACTCGAATTCTTGCTAACAGTTCATCAAAAGCAAACGGCTTTACTAAATAATCATCTGCACCTAAGTCGAGTCCTGTTACACGATCATCAATTGTATCTTTAGCTGTAAGAAGCAAGACAGGAGTTGCATTATTGTCCGCGCGTAATCTTTGTAATACGCGTAAACCATCTATTCCGGGAATCATAATGTCAAGGACAATCAAATCGTAGGTAGCCATGTTTATATAATCCAGGGCATCTTCTCCATTCCCACATGCATCGACACTATAATGTTCTGCATTTAATCGTTTCACCAATATATTTTGTAAGTCTTGTTCATCTTCGACGATAAGAACTCGCATTAACATTCTCCTTTTCTTCTTATTAATATGTATCACTATAATTCCAAAACATTAAAGAAAGATTAGAAACTAGTTAATTATATCATTTTATCCCGCATTAACGGGCAGTAAGACTCCTCCCTCAAAATTCGGTGAATGCGAGGTAGGTAGGGATTAACTGCCTGTAAAAGCCTTCACTTTATTTTTTTGTACATTAATCTTCCTTTAATGTTTGTTCAGTAATATAAAGGCAAGGATAAGGTGCACATGTAAAGGGAGGAAAACAGAATGGGAAAATGGATGCTGATTGGAGCAATGTCCTGTTTATTCTTAACAGCTTGTTCTACTCAAGTTGATAACAATACAGAAGTACAACAACTGAAAGTGGAAAATGATAAATTACAAAAAGAAGTCGCTCAACTACAACAAGAACCAAACAAAACACAAGCTGCTACAAATGATAAGAAACAAATACAAGATTTCAAAAACGAAGTCTCATCTATTGTAGAAAAGGCAAATAACACGAAACCAGTTGGAGCAAAAGAAGATAACTTAAATACGTACTTAGCAGCAAAAAAAGAAATTGACCAATTGGATGACAAGATAGATCTATCTGATAATCAGCTAGAAGCAGATTATCACGCTGGAACGATAACTGTTGAGCAATATCAAACGCAAGAAAAAGAACACGATATACTGGAAGATCAATTAGAGCAAGCAGAAAATGCACTTGAAGCAAGATTTGGAATAGAGGATTAATCATTAAGGAGTGGATGAAAATGTTAAAACATAAAAAGAAAATAATTATAAGTGTAATTACTATTTTAGTAAGTGGTATTGCTATTGTTGGTGGATATTATGGTATGGGTTACAATTATGCAAAAAAGAATGAAAACTACACAGAGAAACAAGTTCGTGAAATTTCTTTAGCTCATACAAATGGAGAAATTATTAATGTGAAAAAAGAATTCGAGTTAGAAGATGACAACTTAGCACAATCAAAATTTGAATATGAAGTGGAAATCAAGACACCTGATAATCTGTTAAATATTTTAAAAGTTAGTGCTAGAACAGGTACAATAGAACTCAATAATGAAGATTAAATAAATATCGCTTATTTGAAAAAACTCCTAACAAATTTTGTTAGGAGTTTTTTCATGTTTATACTTTACTATTTTAAAATGTGGAAAATCTCCATACTTCTACAATCTATATAAATGACTCAAGCTTCGCATCTTTTGAATGCCCTGAAGTGCTAAACCTAAGTAAAATAATGAACTATCCTATGCAAGAAAGTTGAGCTAGTTAATCGCATATGTTTTATTGAAAGGGTGTGATTGAATTATGGAACGGCCGAATTGGGGAATTGGAGGATTAGTATTTGTTGGCTGCATGTTTCTTGGCGGAGGAGTGGGGTCTATGTTAGGTGATGCCCACAATGGATGGCTAATAGGGATGGGCGCTGGATTTCTTGGTATGGCTTTAACGAGACTAATCAGAAAGTAATATAATTGGAATTCTTCTTCCGGTAAATAAGGAAATATGTATGTAAGTAATTAATGGCATAAGAGCTCTATAAATTATAGTTAGAAGCTTCTCTTCTCTAAATTTCTCCATACATAGATATGATTCTCAAATCGGAGAATGGCACCTTAAGGTGTCTTTTTTATGCTCTTTAAAAATGTCTTAACATATATAGCCGAGTTAATTTAAATAATCAAGAATAATTGAGCTAATAGCTTTCGGTAGATTGTCATCATTTTTTTTAATAGATTAGATTCATTACCGTTTCAGACCTATGTATTCATTCATAACCTAACAGTAAAAGGGGGGATGATTAAAGGTATGGCGTTTAATGATGAATTAATTTGTCAACAGTTTGCAAAAATTATCGGTGGCCAAGAAGGGTTCGCCGGTGGAAAATGCGTGGCAACAATAAACAGGGATGAAATACGAGCAACAATCTTAGGAAAACGTTTTAGAGTAACAACTTCCTTTTCATTCGAATCACGAGACAATAAAACTGGACGGGCATTATGCCTAGGCCGAGTAGCACTCTTACAAAAAGAAGTCACTGAATTTGTGGCGACAATTATTAAACAAGGAATAATCATTTCGTCTATACACAATGAGTGGTTATGTGATGATCCAAATTTGATTTACGTTAATATCGAAGACGTTGATGATCCACTAAATTTTGCAAGAAAAGTGAGAAGAGCGTTATGCACGTAATCAATTTCTTTAGTTAAACGAGTGATTATATTAAATTGAAAAGTTCAGCGTGTTGGATGGTTTTATCCCGCTTTAACGGGCAGTAAGACCCCCACCTCAAAATTCAGCGGAAGCAAAGAAGTTAGGTGGGGGATCAACTGTCCGTAAAAGTCCGATTGGTTCAACTAATAATCAGTGGGGGATGAACAAAACCCCCACTGATTAAAGTTTCACTTTATAAAACGAAAGAAGGTGTTTCATATTTGGAATGCCTTTTCTTTATGTTTTCGTTGCTAATGTGGGTGATTAACTGATTATATGCTGTTTATCTTGTAACAGCAAGAACTGGGGTAGGTATCTTTAAAGGTGTTTGACTGTCTGTAGATACCATATTTTATCAAGTGTTATTAGAATATCATAAAACGACAGGGGAGAAATACGTCAAATTAGTCATTCCTTCTATAATCTAAGGAGGCGATTTTGTTTTTGAAAAATAATAGGTAAATCATTTGACAATTTAAATAATCTACTTTAATATATGTGCCATAGCATATACATGGTGAAACAAATACATTCATTGTGAATGATTGACTGGTATGCTATATCCTTTTATATCTTAATTTATAGAGGTGATATATGAACTTACATGATTTAATAGGCTATCTTGTTCACCGTACTGATGTGAAAATGACCAACTATTTTACGAAGAAATTAAAGCCTTATGGAGTTACGCCAGAGCAGTGGGGGATTATTAGTGTTCTTTGTAGCCAAAGGAGCACTACTCAAAAAGAGTTGGCGGAAGCTATTGATAAAGATCAAACTACTGTTGTTAGAATGATACAGTCAATGGAGAGAAAAGGGATTGTAAAGAAGGCTTTGAATGACCAAGATAGGCGTTCACATAACCTTTTTTTAACTGAAAAAGGTGACGAGTTAAAGAAAACAATCTTGCCTGTAGTGAAAGACGCTCACCATTTCGTTACGAGTAATTTGAGTGAGGAAGAGATTAAAGTATTACAATCGTTATTAAACAAATTGTATGATACACACTATTAATATTTGTTCCTTATTGATGCTACGCTATTCATAAGGAACAAACTTTGTTTTAGGTATTACATATGCTATAGCATATAATTTTTGTTTAGACGAATGGGAAGATAACTTTATTTTGTATGATATCTGATTCAGGGTCACTTTTTTGCCTAGTACCAGTCAAATTTTCGTATTATATATGCTATAGCATATAATTTTTGGCCCTTTAATATTGAGAAGGGTAATGTAAATTGAAGCGACTTCCATACGGGTAATCTCAGGAAATAGGGTAAAGGTAGTGACTACTACCTGAACAATACTGAGTTTTTATCAAATAATAAGAAAGGTGTGATTACTATTTTAATTTTCATCAATATTGTAAAAGTAGTGTTGTTTCTGTTCTTTTTAATGACAGGAACGAAAATTATATCCGGGAAAATGGCAGATGAATTCAAACGATTTGGTTTACCTTCGTTTTTTAATTTCTTAACTGGAGCTTTTGAGATTGTAGGAGCGATTGGAATGTTGATAGGAATTTGGATTCCAACAGTAGCTTTATTAGCAGGATTGTTATTAGGCGGTACGATGCTTGCAGCCGCATTAACTCTAATTGTATTAGCGAGAGATCCCTTTAAGAAAGCAATACCTGCACTTGTTTTGTTTGTCCTTAGTTTAGGGGTAAGTTTGTATCACATTTTTTAAACATAACTGAAAACTATTAAACTTTCACTTTATGCGTTCAAGTTACTATCGTTTTGTGATTATGTTACAAATAGCGGGATTCTCCAATTAGTGCTTGAATAATAATAGCAATACGGATTTAGACATTACTATCATTCGAATCATGGTCAGTAAAAGAATGGGAAGAATTTTTATACAAAGGAATTCCCGATGAATTTTATATTAAAAATAGGAGTGAGTGAAAATGGCATATTTATTACAAGTTGATTTTCCGTTTGAAGGTCCTTTTGGTGAAGAAATGGAAAAAGGATTTTGGGATTTAGCAAATAGTATTAACGAAGAAGAAGGATTCCACTGGAAAATATGGACTGAGAATGAAGAAACAAAAGAAGCTGGAGGCATTTATGTATTTGAAGAAAAACAAGATGCTGAAAAATACGCGGAAATGCACAAGAGCAGACTTGAAGCAGCTGGTGTTAAAGATATTAGAGTAAGAATTTTTAACATCAATGAAAAGTTAACGGAACTGAATCGTGGGTATATTAAATAATTTCGACAGTTGGAGCAAGCGTAAAAAGGAGGGGGATAATCCCCTCTTTTTTTAATTCTTAAGTTGATGGTAAGGGGGCTCACATAAAAAACAATCAATTATAAAAGTGATTTTGAACGTAAGGAATTTGTAAGGAAGAGGTAAGAAAAAAGAGATTTTCCTTGTGTAAGATGAAAATGGAAAGAAGAGTGAGAGGAGAAAAATACTATATATTTCTATAAAAAACAAATCAATTAATAAGACTTGTTTGGAGGAAAAGAGACATTACAGATTCAATGTCGTCCTTTTGCAGTGAGTTAAGAAGAAAGCTGTGTGATTAGTTCCAAACAGCAAATAACCATTTATACAATATGAATAGGGGAGAGGATTATTTTGATGAAAAAGCATAGTCAAATTACATGTACAGGTTTAGCTCTTTTAATAACTGGAGGTTCCCTGTTTTATACACCTCTAACCTCAAGTGTAAAAGCGGAGTCCATTCAAAATGTATCTAACTCGTTACAAACAAGCAATCAAAGAGACCGTAATTCCGTCAAGGAGGCAATGCGGGATACATTGAAACTTGGATATCCAGGGATACTTGCTAAAACTTCTGAGGGTGGAAAAACATGGAGTTATGCGGCTGGTGTAGCGGATCTAAGTACCAAGAAACCAATGAAAACAGATTTTCGATTTCGAATTGGCAGCGTGACAAAGACGTTCACTGCAACAGTTGTACTTCAATTAGCAGGAGAAAACCGCCTAAATCTAGACGATTCTATTGAAAAATGGTTGCCTGGTGTCATTCAAGGGAATGGATATGATGATAAACAGATTACTATCCGGCAATTATTGAACCATACAAGTGGCATCGCTAATTACACAAGGTCAAAGGATTTTAATATGATGGATACAAAAAAATCTTATACTGCTGAAGGATTAGTAAAGATGGGAATATCCATGCCTCCAGATTTTGCTCCAGGAAAGAGCTGGTCGTATTCAAATACAGGATATGTATTACTAGGAATTCTTATTGAAAAAGTAACTGGGAACAGCTATGCGGAAGAGATTGAAAATCGAATTATTGAACCACTTGAATTAGCGAATACATTCTTACCTGGAAATTCAAGCGTCATTCCAGGAACCAAGCATGCCCGTGGATATATCCAATTAGACAGAGCAAGTGAGCCAAAAGATGTTACTTATTATAACCCAAGTATGGGGAGCTCGGCCGGAGATATGATTTCTACAGCTGATGATTTAAACAAATTCTTTTCTTATTTACTTGGAGGCAAATTACTGAAAGAACAGCAACTAAAGCAAATGCTTACAACAGTCCCTACAGGAGTAGATGAGCTTGGCGATTCCGGGCTTGGAATTTTCAAAATGAAGCTTTCAAACGGTGAATCGATATGGGGGCATGGAGGAACCATTCCTGGCTTTTTAACTTTTGCTGGGGGCACACTTGGAGGCAAGCATACATTGGCCGTCAATTTGAATAGCCTTATAGCTGATAGTCCTCCTCCTTTTAAAAATATTTTACTTGCTGAATTTAGCAAGTAGTCTAAAAGTAAAAACGGATAAAATTTATCATAGTTTCATAGTTAAACAAATGAATGATGAAAAAGATCAATTATTTAAGGAGGTAATTCCGTGATGAAAAATAAGCTAACTGGTGTGTTAGCCACTGCATTAGCGGTAACTATGATTCTACCAACAGGAGCGAAAGCATTTTCTGAAAGTAAGACTACTGTTGTAACTGGTGGAGAAGTAGCTAGTCAGGAACTGAAGAAGATTGCAGCAGAGAAGGCGGAGCTACTTACAAAGTCTCATGAAGCGAATAGCGTGCAGTATTCACTAATTGATAATGGAAAACTTATTTTGTCGGGTCAGGCTGGCAAGAACGATATGGAAGGGGAAAAGCCGCTAACCAAAGATACTTTATACGGGATTGGTTCAGTTAGTAAAATGTATGCAACAGCGGCTGTAATGAAATTGGTCGATGAAGGAAAAGTCGATTTAGATGCTCCTGTTGTCCGTTATGTTCCTGATTTTAAGATGAAAGACGGTCGATACAAACGTATTACACCGCGTATGTTATTGAATCACTCCTCTGGATTGCAAGGTTCTACGTTAGGTAATGCATTTTTATTTAACGATAATGATACCTATGCCCATGATACCTTGTTACAGCAATTGTCAAATCAAAACTTGAAGGCGGACCCTGGTGCTTTCTCGGTATACTGTAACGATGGCTTTACGCTGGCCGAAATTTTGGTGGAAAGAGTTAGTGGTATGAGTTTTACTGAATTTCTACATCAAAACTTTACAGGACCTTTAAAGATGAATCATACGAAAACACCGCAGGACAAATGGAGGGATGAAAATCGGGCTGGACTATATTTCCCGGCGTACCAAGGACAACTTCCAATTGAATCGGTGAATGTTATTGGTACGGGAGGCATATCTTCTACGGCAGAAGATATGGTGCGATTCTCACAACTATTTATGGGACAGGGAAAAGGAATCCTCTCTGATAAGGTAGTCAAGGCGATGGAGCAAGAGGAATATAAAAAAGGAATGTGGCCGGGGGCTGGAGAGAATATTTTTAACTATGGTCTTGGCTGGGATAGTGTGAAACTATACCCATTCAGTGAATATGGGATCAAAGCTTTGGCTAAGGGCGGCGATACGGCACTGCAACATGCTATATTAGTCGTGCTTCCGGAACAGAAAATAGCAGCGGCTGTATTGACATCTGGTGGACGGAGCTCTACAAATCAACTAATGGCAACTGAATTGCTGCTCGCTACGCTTAAAGAAAAAGGTACTATTAAGGACATCAAGCCGAACAAATCCTTTGGCAAGCCGGTCAAAGTCAAAATGCCTCAAGGCGTAGCAAAGAAAGCAGGATTTTATGGCAATAGCGAAACTCATTTCAAAATTGAAATTACGAAGAACGGTGAACTATTCTTACCATCTAATCCAGAAGAAAAATATGTATATACTGCTGATGGAAGCTTTATTAATGAGGGGGGTACTTCCAAGCTCAACTTCGTAACCGAGAAGAATGGAAGAACTTATTTGAAGGAGAGCGCATATAAATCTCATCCAGGTTTAGGGCAAAGTGTGATGACCCACTATTTAGCTGAGAAATTAGAAGACAACGTGCTTTCGAAGAAAACCGCTGCTGCATGGGCAAAGAGGGAAGGTGTCAAGTTTTATCGTGTAAACGAGAAATTTAGTTCTATTCAATATCTTGTTCAATCGAAACATCTTAGTACTCAAATTACTCGCAAGGAAGGCCCAGCAGGCTATTGGGATGGCAGAAAAATTACAGGTCCGAACACCGCGGTGCATCAGATCCAAGTACCCGTGATGAATGGTCGTGATACGACGGAAACGCATTTCTATACAGAAGGCGGCAATGAATATATGGAGATGGCTGGATTGTTATACGTAAGTGAATCTAATGTAAAACCAATTGATGTAGGCCAATCATCCAAAGTTACGTTGGATGCAAATGGGCATGCGAAATGGTTTACAATTCCACAAGCGGCAACAGACAAAAGGATGACCGTGACGCTGCCATCAAATGGTTCATTTGCGGTGTATGATGAGAAGGGAGTTTGCGTCAACTTTACCATTGTGAGTGGCAATAACAAGGTGGAACTTCCGAAGAACGGAACAATCGTATTCGCTGGGGCACCGAAATCGGAATTTGCAATCTCGGTGAACTAGCTACAATTTAAGATGATCTTAAACAAAACCAGTACGGCACAGAAAAGATGTATTACTGGTTTTGTTTGTATTTATGCATTCTCAATGAAAAAACGTGAATAATATCACGCTCAAGCACTATAAAAACATCAAAACTAGAAAATTAGTATCTCTAGAAGATGTACAGTTTTTTGGGAGTTGAATAATTTTAACAGCATAGAGAGATTAAATTTCTACTCTTTTTCTTCTTAATTGGGGTACGACCTCATGCCCATCAACTTAAGAGAACAAATAAAATGAAATTCCCTTCAAAAGGGTTAT
>NZ_JBMDKC010000093.1:0-21631 GCF_057809515.1 Bacillus sp. FG16 | reverse complement strand
AAGTCAGGGAATCGTAAGACTTCCTGGTGTGCGGATAACTGTAGGATTGGGAAGCAAATCAAACAATTAGGCGACACCTTACTGGAAGGGAGAAATGAGACGATGGCGGAGCAGATGGCTGAAGAGAGAAATTGGGATGCATTATGCGAGAGAGCGGAGAAATTACGAGGTGAAAAACTATCTTGGGCAAAAATCGCAGATCGACTGGGTGTGAGTGAAAGCACACTGTATCATAATGTTGCAAAACGCCGAGAGAAAAAAGAGAGCACAGGAATATCAAAGAGTACAAAATCGTTAGATACAGGGACACAAGTAGTTAGAAAGAGAGAGGGAAAGTCTGATAAGGGTGTTTGTGTATCTACTCAAACGGAATTAAAAATTGAACTGGAAAGAGTAAAGCAACAATTGCAAGATCGTGAGAAAGAATACATCACATTGTTAAATGAATGCAATCAGTTAAGCGAAAAGAAATGGGAAGTCGAAGCTGAACTACGAAAAACTCAAATTAGAATCAGCGCAGCAGAGGAAGCAGCTGAAATGGAACGGAAGCACCGCCTGGAATGTCAAGCAAAAGTGCAAGCATTAGGTATCGCATTGAAAGTTGTATTGTAGGTGTTTCACATGAAACTTACTAAAGAAGAACGTATCCAGCTTACCTATCAGATTGGCGATATCATCGAACAGAAATGTAGGCGGTGTTATTACAATCGTTCAGATGATGCGAGTTTCAGTATCAGCATTTGTGCGAATTGCCCGATTGGTCAGGAGTTACGCCAGTTGGGTAGGTATTTTGATACGGAGCCGAGACAGCGCGGAGGGAAACCTGGAAATATTCCGGATGGATTGACACCAGATCGTGTAAGGGAACTCAATAAACAGGGGATTCCAGATAAAGAAATTAGTATCATGTTTGAGCGAAGCACTTCTTACGTTGGAAAAGTAAAAAATAAATGGAGAAAGCAAGGATTATGGGAAGGGCCAAATCAGGTGGCTAAGAAAGCGAGTAAGGAGAAGAGGGGTGAACGAAATGTTAGTCCCTTCGAATAGTGGGAAACAAATGAAAGGGGATGGGTGGGCGTTTTGCCCAGTGGTCTTCTAGATTGTGTGTTGTCGCAAAATATAACAAAGGGGAAATGAAAAAATGAAGCAAATGCAAACTTTCGCACATAACATGTTCGGTAATTTAGAAATTTTAATTCAGAATGGAAAAGAGTACTTTCCAGCAATCGATGTTGCGAAAACTTTAGGGTACTCAAACCCTCATGATGCTGTAAGTAAACATTGTAAAAGAGACGGGGTCGCGTTTTGCGAGGTGGTTATTTCAGAGAAAAATCAAACGGTTGAAAAGAAATTCATCAACGAACCGAACCTATATCGTCTCATTGTGAAATCCAAACTCCCACAAGCAGAACAATTTGAAAAATGGGTATTTGAAGAGGTGCTTCCAAGCATTCGAAAACACGGGGCTTACATGACACCGCCTACGATAAACGCCTTACTACAAGACCCAGATTTACTCATCGGTCTCGCGTCGCAACTCAAATACGAGCAACAGGCAAGACAAATGGCAGAACAAAAGAATCTCATGTTGACACAACAAGTCGCAGAGAACGCATCTAAGATTACATACCTCGATCAAATTCTTCAATCAAAAGATACGGTAACCGTTTCACAAATTGCAGCCGATTATGGCTTATCAGCAGTACGATTAAATAAAATCTTAAAGGATGAAAAAGTACAGTACAAAGTAAACAATCAATGGCTCCTGTATGCGAAACATCAAAATAAAGGGTATACGAAATCGCAGACAATTGATGTGACACATTCGGATGGCAGCAAGTCTGTAAAGATGAATACACGCTGGACACAAAAAGGAAGGCTGTTTATCCATGATATGTTAACGAAGCGAGGCATTATTCCGGAAATGGATAGAAAGGCTGTTTAAATTTTATGCTGCAGAAAAACGACCTCATAGAACCGGGTAAATTTGCGTTAGAATCTTTTTTGAATGTCATAGGTGTCGGAAGAGTAATAACGTGTTAAAAAGAAGGATAGGACATTTAAATTAGAAGTAGAGGTTTTAATAAAAAAAGAGGAACTCTTTTGCGTAAGAGCTCCTCAGATAGAACAGAAAGGTTCGAAATCAAGTGTTTATAGTATGTGTATGTTTCAATTCTTTATACAAAAACAAGGCAGCTAGCCAACATGCTAACTGCTTTGTTTTTTGATAATAGAAGAAATTCATTCATGTCCGTAATTTTGAAGGTAACCCGTGTCAAGGGATTACTAATAGTATGAACGGCATTCGAAATTTTATTCAGGAGGGTATCGATGAATCAATTATCTTTTTTTGCCTATATCGATGAGAAAGAAATTCGCCCTTTTGTGATAGAAGAATTAAAGAAGTATAAGGTATTACGTGTTAGGTTTCAGAATCAGCGAGAACGAATGGAGATAGGTGCAGATATCTTATTTCCGGAATTACGAAAGGTAGATGTTCATGAACTTAAGTACAGACAATTACATCGTGCATTTGAACATGCTTTAGATCAAGATGAACAACGTATATTGGAAATGAAGTATATGAGTGCGACAGAGTTAAACGATGATTATATTTATACGGTATTAGGGATGAAGCGCGGTAAGTTTTATCGGAAACGAAAGTCAGGGATTTTGAATTTTGCAACTGCATTAGAGATGATATGAAAATTTATGGAACTTTTGGGGTACTGTTTGGGGCACTAAATCGGGTACCTTTTTAAGTTGGAATTGGAGGTACGATATTCTTACAGTTACTGTTTAGAAGACAGGAAGCTGTGGGGATAGCGTATCCACCATCATGTGAAGTGATGTGAGTGGGCCCCATTATCAAAACGTTACCGAAGAACGGGCATGGGCGGTAGGAACCCGCAATAGGACGAAAAGACCAAGGGAATTTATTTTATATTCATATACCAAGTTGGCTGTTTCTGTATAGCGGATGGCCAGCTTGTTTACATAGAACACAATGTATACATCAACTTGTGTAAGCGAGAGGAATTTATTTTATGAGGAGGAAACGAAATGAGCCACTTACAAATCATCGGGAAACAAACCGTAGCGGGATATGAGTTTACTGGAATTGAAGGTGGGTTTGGCGAAGGTAAGAAAGCGATGTTGGTAAAAGAGATTGCGGAGATTCATGGGCAGCCGTTAAAAAGCATAAATAGACGTATTAACGAGAATAGAAACAGATTTAGAGATGGTGTAGATATTATTGATTTAAAAGTGGGTGCTTTTGAAGCACTGAGTTTTGAAAGTTTAGGATATAACAAACAGTCGGTAGCAAATTCGAATTATATTTATCTTCTATCGGAACGTGGCTATGCTAAACTGCTAAAAATCCTCGAGGATGACACAGCATGGGAATTATATGACAAATTTGTAGATGGATATTTCCAATTACGAGTAGAGAACAAACAAAGCCGAGTTTCTGTTGTACAGATAGATGCAACAAAGGAAACAAATGCGCAGGCAAGACTGTTGAATGCCAAAACAAGACAAGCCAATCTACTCTTGAAAGCGGCAGAAACATTCAAAGAGTCTCTTTCAGCGGAGGCGAAGCAATCTTTAGTGGCACACGCTACCCGAATTGTAACAGGTGAAATGCTTCTTTCCTTACCAGAGGTACGTAAGACGTATACGGCAGGTGAAATCGGGGAAGAGTTAGGTGTTTCAGTGAACGCGATTGGTAGGCTTGCGAATAAACACAATCTGAAAACAGACGAATATGGAATGGAAGTCTTGGACAAGTCGAGATACAGCCATAAGCAAGTACCTACATTTCGATACTTTGAACATGTGAAGCCGATATTTCGGGAGTTATTGTCATAGTAAAAGTAATTTTCTATTTTAGGAGGGGAAGAAATATGTTTTTCAAAAGAAAGAAAAAGAAGGAACAGAATAAGAAAGTGAAACAAGAACATGGAAACAGAAATAGTGAGGGCACAACAAATGATTGGTTGATTCACAATGCGACGACATCCAGTGCAATCCACTCCAGTTTGGATTACAGTGGCTGTGATAGTAGTCATTCAAATTCATGTTCATCGCATTCATCGTATGATTCAGGAAGTTCATTTGATAGTTCGTCAAGTTGTGATTGAGTAAGTAGCTGAGTATGTGCTTGTTATTTCGGAGGAGGATGAAGGGTGGATAAACATTACGTAGAGCGGAATCTATAGATTCTATTAAATGTCGAGCAATTAAGGAGTGAGGATAGATGTGTAATGTTTCGAGATGTTGTTTAGCTTGTGACTATCAAATTAAAACTTATCAAGCGCCAGAAGATGAATATCAAGAAGTAACTGTTTGTCCGAAATGTAATGGTGCGTTTGTAGATATGTTTAAGTTAGAGAAGTACAAACAATCTAACGAGACTGTAGAACCTTTATTAACAATTACATTAACAGATATAGATGCTAAACCTATAGTTCATTACAAAGGTAAACAGATAGATAGAAAGTTACGGGTTGCATTCGATTGGGAAGCACAATCGATTAATAAGATTAATCGGACATACATTCATATTGAACATGTACCAGCTGATAATAAGCAATTCAATACTGAAGTTATTCAGCACAATCATCCTATTGTGGAAGGCCAAGTGGAGCTTTATCGGTTATGAAAGAATACAAAACCAAACAACAGAAGCGTAAGTTCTATGACAGTGGTAAATGGAAACAGTTACGTGAACAAGTAAAGAAGCGAGACAACTATGAATGCCAAGAGTGTAAGCGCAATGGTAGTGTTCGTGTGGACACCAATGAATACAGTGAGAGTGCCAAGCGTAAGAAGATTCAACTCGTTGTCCATCATATAAAAGAACTCGAACATCATCCTGAGCTTGCATTAGATATAAACAATCTTGAAACAGTCTGTGTGGATTGCCATAATAAAGAACACGGAAGATTCTTTGAAAAGAAACCGAATAAATGGGAAAACGATGAAAAATGGTGAAACTGATTCGGAAACAATCCCCCCCTTAAAAAATTTCAATCTTTTTCGGGGAACCGGGCACCGGGGAGGGGCTCGTTTTTCCAGATTTTTGAGCCATATCGCATAGGACCCCTACCCAGTATGAAGATATGATTGAATCGAGGTGATAGTATGGCGGACATTGATGAGCGTGAGGTGCTAGTTAACAAAGAAAAAAATCGTTTGAAAAGACTATTTAAAGAAATCCCACCTAGTAAGTTGAAAGTAGTTGAAGGGTTAATTATTCAGGCAGCAAGATTACGAGTTTTATTGAATGAGATGTGGATGGATATATCTGAGAATGGTGATTATGAAATGTTCTCACAATCTGATAAAACAGAGCCGTATGAAAGAGAACGGCCTGTGGCCCGGCTATATAATACCCGTGATCAATCATATCAAAGGGTCATTAAACAGCTAACAGATTTGTTGCCAGAAGGAAATAATAAAAAAGAAATTAAGAAGTATTCGGCAAGTGATTTAATATGATTGTTCATAAGTATGTAAGTGAATATATAGAACTATATGAGACGGGAACAGTGGTATTAAACAAAGAACGTATCATGCTTATAAATTATTTAAAGCAAGATATATTAACCCGTAATGATTTACATTTTGATGTGGATTTAATTCATAAATGTGTAACTTTCATAGAAAAGTGGCATTTCAAATTAAATTCCTTTCAGAAATTTTTAATAGCATTTGTGTTTTTGTTTGATGAATATGAGGATGTTTATTTTGATCAACACTTCTGGATGATGGCAAGGGGTGCTGGTAAAAATGGATTGATTAGTGCATTGACACACTTCTTTATTAGCGAATTGCACGGTATTGAGCATTATAATGTATCAGTAGTTGCTAATACAGAAAGGCAGGCAAAAACATCTTTTATAGATGTATTTGAAAAGAATAAAAAGCATGAAATATTAGACGAGCTATTTGTATCAACCAAACAATTGATAACGAATAAAGCAACTCGTTCGACTTTTGAATTTCATACATCAAATGCAGGAAGTAAAGACTCATTAAGAGATGGATGTGTCATTTATGATGAGATACACAGATATGAAAATAGCGATGTTGTAGAAGTATTCTCTAGTGGTTTAGGTAAGGTTCCTAACTCTAGGGAATTTTTTATTACCACAGATGGATTCGTTCGTGAAGGTTACCTTGACAAGATGAAAGAGCGAGCAATGAACATCTTGAAAGGAAAAGAAAAAGAAGATAGGTTGTTCCCTTTTATTTGTAAGCTTGATAATCCTGAAGAGGTAGACAATCCAGATATGTGGGAAAAAGCAAATCCGATGTTTAGTAAGCCTATGAGTCAATATGCTAGAGGGTTATTTAAAAAAGTTATGCGTCAGTATAAAAACCTTGAAAATGATCCATCTAACAGAGAAAACTTCATGACAAAAAGAATGAATTGGCCAGAAGTAGATTTAACAAAGGCTGTAGCCCCATGGGAGGAAATCATGCGTACAGGGTATGAAGAAGATGGGGAAACATTAAGGGAAATACCAGATTTAACACATAAAGTTGCTGTGGGTGGTCTCGACTACGCCAGTATTAAAGACTTTGCATCTGTGGGACTCCTTTTTAAACATAGGGAAAATTATATATGGAAAACTCACTCTTTTGTACGTAAAGGCTTCTTGGATAAAGTGAAGTTAAAAGCTCCTATTTATGAATGGGCTGAAAATGGGTTACTAACTATTGTAGACGAACCTGTTATTAATATTTCTCACATAGTTGAATGGTTTGTAAAAATGCGTGAAATGTATGGCGTGAATACGATTGTTGCAGATACATTCCGTTTGGATCTTGTTAAAACCGCACTCGAAGCAGAAGGGTTTACATTGTTATATATTCGTAACCCAAAAGCCATTCATTCTTTATTAGCGCCACGAGTTGAAACTTTATTTGCAAATGGACAAATTATCTTTGGTGATAATCCATTAATGCGTTGGTATACCAACAATGTTTACGTTCATATAAAAAAAGATGGCAACAAAGAGTACTTGAAAAAAGATGAATTTAAGCGGAAAACGGATGGGTTCCAAGCCTTTATTCACGCATTATGGCAAGCTGATAATATTCTTGAAGAAGAAGTTGAGTTTATGCTACATGAAATAGATTTTTAAGGGGGTGATTGCAATTGGCTGGCTTGATAATGTGTTTAACAAGAATAAAGAATTAGATTATATGTACGATGATGATATAGTTTCAGAAACTTCAAATAGGGTTCATATGAAGCGATTAGCTGTAGAAACATGTGTATCTTTTTTAGGGAGAACAATTAGTCAATCGGAGTTCAGAGTTAAAAATGGTGATGAATTTTTAAAAGATGAACTGTATTATCGATTGAATGTTAGACCGAATAAGAATATGACAGCAAGCACTTTCTGGGAAAAGTTAATTCGTAAATTAATTTATGAAAATGAGTGTTTAGTCATTCAATCTGATGATAGCGACTTACTTATTGCTGATTATTTTCAACATAATGAGTTCGCCGTATTTGAAGATACTTTTACAAATGTAGTAGTAAAAGATTATGAGTTTAAGCGTTCATTTAAACAAAGTGAAGTAATTCATTTGAAATATCGAAATGATAAGCTGTCGCCTCTAATTGATGGCTTGTTCACTGATTATGGCGATTTATTTGGACGGATATTAAGTTCTCAAAAACGTAAAAATCAAATTCGTGGTGTAGTAGATATAGAGGCTCAGACGGCAAAGTCCGAAGAAGGTCGAGGGAAATTGCAAAAGTTCGTTGAGAAAATGTATAAATCATTTGGAGAAAAAGATATTGCAATTGTGCCTCAACAACCTGGTTTTAAATTCAGTGAGACGTCTTCTGGTGGTGGAAGTTCTGGGCAAAGTGTGGAAGAAATCAATAAAGTAACAAATGGTTTTTTAAATCAAGTCGCAATGGCTATCGGAATTCCGACAGCTTTGTTATATGGAGAAATGGCTGATGTGGAGAAGCAAACCAAAAATTACATGCTCTTTACAGTGAAACCTTTGTTAAAAAAGATTTCAGATGAAGCAAACGTGAAGTTTTTCGAAATGAGAGATTATCTTGAAGGACAAAAAATTGAAGTGAAGGCCGTTTCTTATCAAAGTATTTTTGATCTTGCAACAAGTATCGACAAACTCGTTTCCTCAAGTGCATTTACTGGAAATGAGATTCGATTAGAAGTGGGATATGAATACTCAGATGATCCAAATCTTAATATCCATCATATTACGAAGAACTACAAAAAATTAGATGAATCCGAAGGAGGTGAGAAAGAAAATGACGGTGAAAATTGACGTAAAAGGCCCAATTATTTCTAATGACGAGGCTTGGATTTATGATTGGCTTGAAATGGATGCTACAAGCCCAGGTAAGATTTCAAAAGAACTTGATAATGCGAATGGCGAGGATTTAATTGTTTCAATTAATAGTCCAGGTGGCTATGTAGATGAGGGTTCAGAAATTTACACAGCATTAAAAAATTATTCTGGACATGTGGAAGTTCAAATTGTTGGGTTAGCAGCAAGTGCAGCTTCTATTATTGCTATGGCTGGCGATAAAGTTCGCATTTCACCTACAGCACAAATCATGATTCATAATGCTTCAATGTGGAATGGTGGAGACCATCGTGATATGACAAAAGCAGCAGAAATGTTAAAAATAACAGATCGTACACTTGTAAATGCTTATGTCATTAAAAGTGGTAAATCGGAAGAGGAACTACTTAATATGATGGCTGAAGAAACTTGGATGGGTCCGCAACAAGCATTAGAACATAATTTCGTGGATGAAATTATGTTTATGGAAAATCCAGTTAAAATGACAGCTTCAAGTGCCAACTCTTCCATGATTCCACAAAAAGTAATCGATGGTTTTAGAAACGGAACACTGAGCAAGAATAAATTACAAGGAATTACACAAGAAGATTTAAACGTAGCTTTATCAGGGTTGAAAAATGAAATTCTGAATGATTTACAAATGAATACAAATCCAAAAGAGCCTATTCAAGTTCCTGTTAAACCGAAACAGAATTTGGGTACGCTCTTTTTAACTTTAGGAGGAAAATAAAATATGGTGATTAAATTTAATAACTTTGAAGAAAAGAAACTAGCATTTGCGAAAGCGACTCAGGAAGGTACAGCAGAAGAACAATCGGCAGCATTGAATTCTATGATTGAAGCACTTGCTACAGATGTGCGTTCAGATATTTTAAATCAAGTAAATGAATCAATGGTAGATCGTTCAATTATGCAATCTCGTGGTGCTAATGTACTAACGAGTGAAGAAATGAAGTTCTTTAATGCAGTTGTGGAGGAAGGCGGCTTTAAGTCTACTGAAACATTACCAAAAACGACTCAGGAACGAATCTTTGATGATTTAGTTGAAGATCATCCTTTCTTACAACATATTGGTTTAGAGAATTTAGGGGCTGTAACAGAATTTATTTATGGAGATCCAGAAGGGGCAGCGGTATGGGGACCGTTATTTGATGGTATTAAAGGGCAATTAAATGCTACATTCCGTAAAGATAGCATCTCACAACTTAAATTAACGGCATTTATTCCATTAGCAAATGACATGTTGAAACTTGGACCTGTATGGGTAGAACGTTATGTTCGTACAATGATTACAGAGGCCATGAAAGTAGGTTTAGAACGTGGATTTGTAGCTGGTACGGGTAAAAATGAACCTATTGGGTTACTAAAAGATCCAAGTGGTAGCGTTGTGGATGGCGTATATCCTGATAAAAAGCCGGTAGGAACTTTAACGTTTGAACCAGGACGTAAAACGATCAATGAATTAAAAGGCGTAGTAAAATTACTAGCTAAAAAATTAAACGCTGATGGTTCAGATGCAGATAGACCAAAAAACATTGCAGGAAAAGTAGTTATGGTAACAAACCCGTTTGATACGTTTGATATTCAAGCAAACGCGACAATTCAAAATGCAGCTGGGGTATATGTGACAAGTTTACCATTCAATCCAATCCTTACAGAATCGGTATTTGTACCTCAAGGGAAAGTATTATTCTTTGTCAAAGGTCAATATGTTGCAGCAATGGGCGGAACAGAGCCAATCAAGAAGTATGAGGAGACTTTAGCTTTAGAAGACGCGACAGTTTATATTGCGAAACAATATGCGACAGGTAAGCCGAAAGATAAATATACATCTCAAGTTTATACATTGAAACTGGAAGAAACACCAGCAGCAACTAAATAAGGAATGATGTGAATGGAAACAGGAATGCCAAATGTAATACTACAACAATTTAAAGATAGGATGCGCTTAGGTGATGAGGAAGACGAGAACCTAAAGCGTATCCTTTCTATGTCTAACAAGGCATTACTTAGGGTTTGTGGGGATTATGATTTAAATACTAACGAGGAGTTCAAGGAATTGGTCTTTGAACGATCTCGTTATGTCTATAACGATGCCTTAGAGTATTTTGACAAGAATTTTTTAAGTCAGATTAATAGTTTAAGCATTGATAAAGCTTTAGAAGAGATTAAACTGGGCGGTGATTAATATGCAACCGTTTAGATATAAAAAACCATTGAATGCAGCAAAGTTAAATAAACGAATTACACTTGAACAGAAAGCAGAAACGAAGGATGAAGAGGGGAATGCACTTCCATCCGGATGGAAAGAGTTTGCTAAAGTTTGGGCAGAACCTAAAACACCATTTGGTACAGGTTTTAGGTCAGAAATATTTCAAGGAAATGCAGAGTTTGTTATTAAATTAATAAATTTTACAATTCGATATCGAGAAGGTATTCATTCAGCAATGCGTGTAAGGTACGATGAGAAGTTATACGAGATTAAGTCAGTTATTGATATCGACGAACAACATAAGGAAATGTGCCTTATTTGTGAGGAGCGATTGAATTGGCAGAATTAGAAGTTTTCGGCATTGAGGAATGGATTAGGGATTTAGAACAATTAGGACAAGATGTTCCTCTAATCACAAAACAATCGTTACAAGCTGGAGCAAAGGTATTCAAAAAGAACTTAGAAAGAAATTCTCCTGTCGGTCCGGAGGTACAAAAACCAACTCCAAAACAATCATGGCGAGATGGAAAACATGCTAAGGATGCTATTCATATAGGGAAAGTTGTAAAGAAAGGTAGTTCCTATTCAATTGAAATTGGATGGGACAAAGCAGATAATTCGCCGCATTATTATATGAAATTTCAAAACTGGGGAACAAGTAAAAATCCAAACCCACCACACAAAGGGTTTGCTGAGAAAACTTTAATCCAAAGTGAAAAAGAAGCCCTAAAAGAAATGGAAAGGGAATTTATGCGGAGGATTACAGGCCTATGAAAAATTTTAATAAGGAAATATTTGATGTTTTACGTACAGATGTAGTTATTAAATCTGAGTTAGGTGGAGAATTCATATATCAATTTGTCAAAGGAAATGACAAAACAGATATATGGATTACATTTTCAGAGTTAAATAGTTCTCCTGGGCTATATGCAGAGAATGAGGAAAAAACCACTAACGTTATGTATCAGGTTGATATATGGTCAATGGCACCAATCAAAACACAATTAAAAAGTGCAGTTCAGGCAGCTATGAAAAAGCTGTCTTTTCAGCGTGTAAGCACCTATCCAGATTATGAAATGGATACAAAAATTTATCGGTATGGTTTTCGTTTTATAACGGAAATCATGAACTAAGGAGGAAAAAGAACTATGGCAATGACAATCGATTTTAGAGATTTGCATTACGCGATTTTAACAGAAACACCAGATGGTAAATTTACTTACACTACACCAAAACGGATTGGTAAAACAGTTAGTGGTAAAGCAGCACCTAAAGCAGAATCAGTAACTTTTTATGCTGAAGGTGGACCAGCAGCGACAGCGAGTGCATTTGGTGGAACGGAAATTGAATTAGAAGTTGATACATTGCCTTTATCCGTTTATGCGGAGTTGTTAGGTAAAAAGGTTGTAAAAGGTCAAGTTGTTGATAATACAAGTGATGTACCACCCTATGTAGCTTTACTATATCGTTTACCATATGACAACGGAAAAAATCTATATGTATGCTATTACAAAATGAAGTTTGAGCTTCCAAGTGATGAGCACAAAACAGCAGAAGACAAACCGACATTCCAAAGTGCGAAAATTAAAGGGAAAGCAATTCAACGTTCTGATGGCAACTGGAGACATCGCTTAGATGAAGAGGAAGTTGGTTTTGATCCAACTGTTGCAGCGAATTGGTTCAAGGCAGTACCAACGCCACCAACAGCAGCTTAAAAATAATAATTGAAGGGGATAGCGGGTGCTATCCCTCTTTTAATGTAGGAGGAAAAACGAATGAAAATTACATTGCAAAATGCAGAGGGACAAAAAGATTATTATTTACCACAATTTATTCCGGGCTCAGCAACTTTTGAAGCATCTAAATTAGCAGATGAATTACAAGCGGATCTTGTATCTAAAGAAACAATTGAAAGAGCAGCTCATTTTATAGCTCGTATATATGGAGATCAATTTACGGCTCAAGAGTTTGTTGAGGGTACACATGTATGGTTTTTAAGTTTAACAATACATTCCGTTTGTTTAACAATTATGGGCCGTTTAAATGAGGCAATAAAAGTAATGGAAACGGTAGAAGATGCGAAAAAAAAGTTGATGAAACAACTAGAGAGGAAGCCGAAAAGAAAACGTTCAAATACGAGGACATCGTAATTGATATATATAACGTCCTTATGGATGCTGGAATGACACAAAATCAAATCAATGAGATGGATATTGCGTTTTACTTTACCTGTATGGCTAGAAAACAAAAAGCAAATCGTGTGACATCAGCTAATCAAGCGCCAGCATGGTTATAAAGGTAGGTGAGAATGTAAATGGCACTAGGAGATAATACGATAGGTGGTCGTGTCCGTTTGGATACAGATCAATTTGAAAATGGAATTGCAGGTATTAATAGAAGTTTGAAAAGAATAGATGCTGAATTTCGAAACACTTCAGAACAGTTACGTGGCGTTGGTTCTGAGATGGATCAATTGCAAAATAAGGCAAACCATCTAAATCAAAAGATGGAAGCACAAACGCAAAAAATGAAGCATTATGAGCAAGCTTTGAGGACTTCGCAACAAAAACAACAAGAAATGCGCCAAAAATGTGAGCAGTTAGCTACATCTATGCAACAATTAGAACAAGAGATACAGCAAAGTACGCAGGCATACGGGAAAAATGCCCAAGAAACAAAAGACTTACAAGCTCAATATAATCAATTACAGCAAGAATATAAGCAAGGTACACAAGCTTTACAGCGATTAACTGCACAAGTTTCTCGAAATGATACAGCCTTTCATAACGCTTCAGCAGCGTTACATCGTTTTCGTAATGAATTAGGCGATACGGAAGAAAGAATGGAGCAACTAAGCAACGTTTCTGGAAGAGTACGAGAGCGTATGAATGAAGTTGGAAATAGTATGCAAGAGACTGGCACTAGAATTAGTCAAGGATTTGGTGCAGCGGCAGTTGGTGTAGCAGCAGGAGTTGGAGCTTTAGTAGTAAATGCGAGTCAATTTGAAGAGGCAAACAAGAAGGTTCAGGCTGGTTTAGGATTAACAAGGGAAGAAAGCTTAAAAGTTAGTGCTGTAGCAAGAGAAGTATGGCGTGAAGGTTATGGTGAAGATTTAGCTAGTGTCAGCGATTCTTTAGTTAAAGTAAAGCGCAATATTAAAGATATAAATGATGATGAAACATTAAAACAAGTGACTCGTGATAGTGAGATTTTAGCAGAGACAATGGAATCAGATGTAAATGAGGTCACTCGTGGTGCCTCTCAATTAATGGGACGTTTTGGGTTATCTGGACAACAAGCATTTGATTTATTAGCACAAGGTTCCGCAAAGGGTCTAAACTATTCCAATGAGTTGTTTGATAATTTAAGTGAGTATGGTCCTTTATTCCATGAGATGGGCTTTAGTGCAGAAGAAATGTTTACGATTCTCATTAATGGCTCGCAGAATGGTGCGTACAATTTAGATTATGTGAACGATGTTATGAAAGAATTCCAAATCCGTGTGAAAGATGGCTCAAAATCTACTTCAGATGCTATGGGACAAATGTCAGAAGGTACACAAAATGTATGGAAAGAGTTCTTAAAAGGAAAAGGTACAGTAAAAGATGTCTTTCATGCTGTATTAAATGAACTTAAAACAAGTGATGATCAAATTAAAGTTAACCAACTTGGAGTTTCACTTTTCGGAACAAAATGGGAAGATCTCGAAGCTACTACTATGTTATCACTAAACAACATGGAAACGGGTCTAGGCGATTATAGTGGTGCAATGAATAAAATGGTTGACGGTTACGATACGAGTGCAAAACAATGGAAATCCGTCACTCGAGAACTACAAATTGCATTAGAGCCACTCGGTAAGGTAATTCTAGATATCGCTAAACAAGCTATACCGGAATTGAAAGAATCAATTAAAGGCGTAGCAGATTGGTTCAATGGGTTAGATGATAGCTCTAAAAAAGTGTATGGTACGGCATTATTGTTGGCTCCAGCAGTTTTAGGAGTAGTGAGCGCTCTTGGAATGCTTTCTTTTGCTGTAGGTGCAATTATAGCAAATCCAGTTGTAGCAACAATTGGCGGAGTTGTCATTGGACTAGGTGCTTTAGGGTTTGCTTTTGCTGATGCGGGTAAAAAAGCGCAAAAAGCTGAGGAAGATAGTCGTAGATTTGGTGATGGCGTCAGTGAGGGAACCAAAAAAGCGATGGAAGGGTATGTAAACTTAAAAGAGCAAGCTTTTAAAACCCTAGATGAAATACCGGTTTTAACAGGTGATAAGGCTAAAGAAGCTGTGCAACGAGCTCATGAGGAATTTGGAAAGTTAGCTGATGAAGCAATCCAAGCAATCAATAAAGATAAAGGTAAGTTCCAGACACATTTAGAAAGTTGGTTTGCCGGAGAAACGGACCCCGCAGTAAAACGTGCGAAAGATAAAATTTTAAACGACCAAATGGAAGTCTATAAGGCGCAAGAAGAGGCTGTTATAAAGGCTAATGAGAAGATTCAAAGTCTTTTGACGCAATATAATGGTCAAATCTACAAGATGACAGAAGCGGATAAAAAGGTGTTTTTAACAGCGTTACAATCTATTGATGCAGAAGTAGGGAAATCGGCAGCTAATAGTGTAAATGAGATACAAAAGATTGGTAAAGCGATGGATAATTTTAATAAAAATACGTCCGTCGACACAATCCAAGGGAAAGTAAAAGAGTTAGGAAAGGAATATACAAATTTATATAACGACTTAGAAAAAGCCAAACAAAAAGAAATCGAATTTGCCAAAACTCATATTTCAGATTCTACACAACAAGAAATAGCCATTGCGCAGATTAGTAAAAAATACTCAGAACAATCTGTTTTAATAACAGAAGGGTATAAACAACAGCTAAAGCAAGCTCAAGATGTATTGAAGTCTAAAGGAATTGAAATGGACTTAACATCAGGTATTACAAAAGCTGAACAAGAAAAAATTACAATACAAGGTAGAAGCTTTGGCGAATACGTTAAGAATTCAGAAATGATTGAGAGCAAAAATGACAATCTCTTTAGAAGACTTCAAGAACGATCAGCAAAAGAGTCTGAATTACGTCAAAAAAGTGCGGAAGAAGTAAAAAGATATGGTGAGGCTTTAATTGCGAATTCTAATACTGTTTATGATAGCTTATTTCAATCAACTCGTGAAAAGGCTGTACAAGTTGGTAGTGATATCGCTTACGCCTTAGAAGATGGTACAAAGGCTGTTAATTTAGGGGAAAAAGGCGTAGTAAAGGTCGAAGAATTTGTTGATGGTATAAAAACGGGTAAATATAAGGTCCAGGATGTAGCAGTTGCTCTTATTCATACCATGCGTATTGAAATGGGGAATAAACCATTAACAGCAGAAGGTATTAAGGTTATGACAACCTTTGCAGATGGTTTAAAGCAAATGAACGTATCTGATATTGCTACAAAGTTAAACCTGGATCTTAAGAAGAACTTGGAAGTTGACTTAGGACCGCTTGGTAAGATGACATCTACACAATTCGTAAATGGTTTAAAAGAAGGCACAGTTGGTATAGACGCTGTGTTTATTTTTTTTCAACAACATTTATCTAAGTTAACGGCAAAAGATTTATCCCAAGACGGCACAAAAATAATGGCCACTTTAAAAACAGGTATGGAAATGGGATTCCTTAGCGTTCAAGATGTATTACAAAAGCTTGGGGTTAGTATCGAAGATAAAACAAAATATAATCTTGGTCCGAATGGTGAAGTTACTATTTCTTCACTTGTGAAAGGATTACAGACAGGCCAATTCAGTATCGATCAGGCGCTTGAAGTAATCAGACAAATGGTTGTACAAAAAACGAATATTGATGCAACCGCGCAAGGGGCTGCCATTCCGCAAACATCAGCAGATGGAATTCGTCAAAATAGTGGCCAACCTGTGCAAGCTGCCCAAGAAATCAAACAATCTATAGAGCAGACACTTGGCTCTACAACAGACGGAAATGGTGGAGCATCTTCCACTATATTAATGAATCGGATCATGGCTCAAAATAAGCCCGGTATTATCGGAGAAGCTACAAGTATTAAACAAGGTGTAGAACAACAACTAGGTAGTACAACGGACAATAATGGTGGTAATAATTCCACTTCCATGATGCGGAGTGCTATTGCAAATAATCAAGGAAATGTAAATGGAGCGGCCGCAGGGGTAAAACAAAATGTTGAAAATACGTTAGGTTCAACTACTGATGGAAATGGCGGAGCTTCTTCAACATTAATTATGCAACGTTTGATAAATGGGAATAGAGGAAATGTTGTTGGTGCAGCAAATAATGTAAAATCTGGGGTAGAGAGCACTTTAGGAAATGCAACAGATGGTGGCGGTGGAGATAAGGCTGGTAATAAATTTGCTAATGATTTAGGTTCTAAGCGTGGAGCGGCACAGGGAAGTGGCGCGAATGTTGCAGGTGGCGGCTTAAGTGGACTTGGTTCCATTATTGCAAATTCAGTAGGACTTTCTTTTGCACAAGGCTTTGCTTATGGTATGGATGGTGCTTTTGGCCAAGTTAGAGCGAGAGCAGCTTCTTTAGCTAACGCAGCATTCGAAGCTTTAAAAGCCACATTAAACGTAAACTCACCATCTAGACTTACAAGAGATCAAGGTGGTATGCCATTTGGTGAAGGTTTTGCCTTGGGGATTCAAAAATCGGCTTCTATGGCTGAAAAAGAAAGTCGTTCACTTGGGGTGAAAGCAAATAAAGCTCTTGTAAATGAACTACAGTTGAATAGTGATCCAAATAGAATGACCTTTGCAGGAGTTCGTATGGCACAAGGTCTTGCTACGGGGATTAAAAGTCAATATTCAGTAGTGCGTGATGCTTTGCAAACCACAGTAGAAGGCGCTATAGATGGCATCCGATCTATTCGGCCTGAGGAAATTTTCAGCTTGCAAGGAGATGATCCGCTAACAAAATACTTCAACGCAATTTTTATAGATGGAGATTGGCAAAACGATTGGATTACACACATTCCAGAAAGCATGCGTGACATGGTAAGAGAAATCGGTCGTCAAATGGAACGTTTTGAAGGGTTGTCGGTATATGACGTTGGAAAACTGTCCAAATGGAGAGAAGTTCTATCAGATAATCCTAATGTAATCCAGTATAGACCAGACAACGATAATCCGGATAAACAAACGAGGCAGCCCGCACAAATTGTAAATCATTTTTATAATCAAGATACTTCTGAAGTAATGAGACAGCAGAAAAGAGTGCTAAATGAAGTTGCTTTCACATGGGGAGGGACATCATGAGTAAGCGAGTGATAATTGAAAACCAAAGACTAGAAAAAATTGAATTCGGACCATTGCCACCATATGTCCTCACTTCAATTGACCTTTCAGGAAGTGAGGCTGAAATTGTTCAGACTCAAGGATATATGCAAGATGGTTTTACTCCTAGATCGGTCACAATGAAGGGGATGCAATATCCCCTTGAATTTTATATTGAAGCTTCAAACTCAAGAGAATTGTTTGAGTTACGCAGAAAGTTAAATCGAGTGTTAAGTCCTAAAGCAGGACCATTTACAATAACTGTACAAATGCCACATGGTACATTTCAAAATACAATCATTATTGAAAACCTACCGAAATACAGAGTAGAAGATGAACAATTTTTGATTTTACAACAAGGATTATTTCATATTACTACCTCAGATCCATATTGGAAAAATGAAAGCGATATAGAAGTACCTTTATTATCATGGACACCAAAATTCAGCTTTCCTTTTTCATTTAGACCAACAGTACAATTTGGATATAAAGGTGAAAAGCAAAGGGTAATCAATAATGGTGATGAGGAAACGCCTGTTAAAATAGATATTTTTGGCCCGTGTACAAATCCAAAAATCACAAATCTTACAACGATGAAATCTGTACAAATCAATCGAGACATTCTGGCAGGAGAACGTCTTGAAATCAATACAGCATATGGTCAAAATACCGTTGAACTTGTAGGTATAGATGGAACAAGGAGAAATGCATACAACTGGATTGCTCCGGGAGTGAGATTGAATGAATTTAGATTACAGGTTGGTCTAAATATATTAGATTATAGTGCGAATGCAGGTAGAGAGAGTGCAACGGTTCGTATTCGTTTTAGAGAAAGATATACAGGGATATAAAATAAAAGAAAGGGGTGAGAACGTATCATGGCAGAGCGTTCTTTTTTCTTTGATGGCGAAGATAAATTATATAATTCACAAGATTTTGCTCAATTATTTGATATGTTTTTCGGAACTGGAGTTGTAAAAGGATATTTGCATAATATGAACATAATCTCTATATCAGATGGTATGAAAACTTCTGTGAACTCAGGATGTGCGGTGATATATGGGAGGGGGTATATCCTTGAGGGGTTACGTATTTTAGTACATGACCCAGCGCATGATACGTTAGACCGTATAGATCGGATTGTTTTACAGTTAAACCTTGCAACTAGAAGTATTAATCTTATTGTAAAAAAGGGAGCGGTAGCAGCACTTCCAGTACCTCCAGCATTACAACAAGACAATATGAACAATGGAGGTATTATATATGAGTTGCCAATTGCCCAAGTTCGAATTATAAAAGGAAAATCATTTATTGAGGGTACGCAAATCACTGATGAGCGTACTTTTTGTGATTTACAGGGACAAACAGGGCTATATGCAAAGAAAAAACAGCGTAATTGGGAGGTTCCGGGTTTCAGGAATGGTTGGACACCAGCGAGGAAAGACGGGATGGTTTCGTACTTCTTAGATGATTTTGGAGTCATTCATTTTCGAGGGGCAGTTATGAGTGGATACACAAACAATGGAATGGTTATTTTAGCAATTCCAAGTGATTTAGCTCCACTGGAACCGCAATATAGACCTGTTACTACAATTGACTATAATGGAGGATTTGGGGTTGGTCATGTTGTGATGTGGTCAGATGGACAATTGATATGTAAAAATGTACCAACGAATCGAGAGGTAGATATTTCTACCATTTCGTATGCGACAAAATATGCACACCAATAAGAGAGGGGAAAAGGAATTGATTATCTATACACCAGACTTAGAAAAAATCGGTGAAATTAGCAATTATGAATCACTTAATTTCGGACGTTCATGGGAAGATGTTGGAACTTTCGAATTACAAGTTCCCAACGATGCTAAGTATGCAATAAGTCTCTTTGATGATAACTTTATTTTAATAGATGAAAAGCGTGTGGGAATTATTACGAATTATTCTATAGATAAAAATGATAAAAGAACGGTAAAAGGATTTCAATTAAAAAAGATTTTGGGTAATCGAATCATAACTCCGCCGCCAAATACAACCCATGATAGACGCTATGCAGATGCAGAAACGGTTATGAAACATTATGTGGATAGACATGCGGTATATCCATCAGATTCAAATCGATTAATTCCGAATCTCGTTATAAAGGTAAATCAAAAAAGAGGAGGATATATACAAGTTGAAAGTCGCTTGAAAAATCTTGCAGAACAACTAAAAGAAATATCCTTAGCTTCTGAGTTAGGATGGGATGTATATCTAGATGAAACCACTAGACAATTTGTTTTCGATGTTTTTGCTGGGAGAAACTTGACAAGGCATCAACAGACATATCCACCTGTCATTTTCTCCATTGCTTTAGAAAATGTTCTGGAACGTGAATTTGAAAAAGACACATCAAATTATAAAAATACAGCATACGTTGGTGGACAAGGTGAGGGAGAAGAGAGAAGGATTGTAGAGGTTTCGACAGAGCAAGCTAAAGGTTTAGCAAGAAAAGAAGTGTTTATTGATGCTAGGGATGTAAGTAATCAAACAGAAGATAAAAAAGATAAACCTGAATCGGAAATGTATCAAATGCTTTCAGATCGTGGGCGACAAAAGCTAGAGAGCGAATACAATGAAATTGTTGAGTTTGCATGTGTTATAACGGAGAAACCAGGAATGGAATATGAAAAGGATTGGACAATAGGGGATATCGTAACATGTGAAGATGAAAAGATTGGGTTATCAATGGATGCTAGGGTTACGAATGTGGAAGAAGTGTATGCAAATAACAAACGAGAATTGAAAGTAACATTTGGGGCAAAACGTACGGATATCACAAGGGTATTGCAAAGAGAGCTTTCTCAACTAAAAAATATCATTCGAAACTAAGATCATACAGGGTCTTTTTTTTGATTGGCAAGGAGTGAAGAGATTGAAACGTTCCTATGAAATTATCGTAGATACGCGACAAGAAAATCGTATGTATGATATAGAGTTTTCTCAAAATAATTTGAATACGTCAGAATTAATCATAAGCATCACGGAAGGTGAACATCAGCCTTTTGTGTTACAAGATACGGATACCATTGTGATTGCGTTCAAGAAACCAGACCAAACGTTGGTATTTCAAAACAAGGATATTAAGATTCTAGAGAAAGAAAAGGGAAAAATCAGTGTTTCTTTGACGACGCAAACAATTGCAAAAACAGGCACAGTATTTTGTGAAATATCCATTGAACGAGAAGAATTAGGTGTGAAAAAACGAATAAGTACCTTTCCGTTTTCTTTCAAAGTTAGGGATTCATTATTAGCAGATGATAACATTGAATCGAAAAATGAATTTCAGCTTTTTGAAAAGATTATGAAAGCTGGAAAGACATTAGAAGGAGTGGATTTAACTACAATTACAGACTTCCTTCCGAATCAACGGGATTTTATTGAATTACTTCGGAACCATAATACTTCATCTAACATGTATACACGTATTGTAGGGGACCGTACACTTGATATACTTATACCACTTCGTGGGAACAAGGTGGCCCATTACACGTTGCGTAAAGATACAAAAGATGACTATGTAAAATTAGAAGATTGCGCGATTTCCAATCTGAATGTTGTAGCCCAAAAGGTGAATGCAATCAACTATAAAAGTGATACGGGAGCCATGCAAAAAGCGAATCCACCAAACTACTACACGACTACAGTAGGTGATACATTCACATTTACATTTGATGGTACGGGTTTTGACTTTCAAC